>CAUVSV010000003.1:0-120351 GCA_963554735.1 Streptococcus oralis | reverse complement strand
GATATCGATGTAATCATCCCAGCTAACGATGACGCTATCCGCGCTGTTAAATTGATCACAGCTAAATTGGCTGACGCTATCATCGAAGGACGTCAAGGTGAAGATGCAGCAGCAGTTGAAGCAGAATTTGTAGCTTCAGAAGCTCAAGCTGACTCAATCGAAGAAATCGTTGAAGTTGTAGAAGGCGACAACGCTTAATTCATATAAATAGTAATTACCTAGGAGGGCGGGGCCTAGCCCAGCTCTCCTATTTTTAAAAAATATAGGAGAATCAAAATGGCAGAAATTACAGCTAAACTTGTAAAAGAGTTGCGTGAAAAATCTGGTGCCGGTGTTATGGACGCTAAAAAAGCGCTTGTAGAAACAGACGGTGATATCGAAAAAGCGATCGAATTGCTTCGCGAAAAAGGTATGGCGAAGGCAGCTAAGAAAGCTGACCGTGTTGCAGCTGAAGGTTTGACTGGTGTGTTTGTTAACGGTAACGTTGCAGCAGTAGTTGAAGTAAATGCCGAAACTGACTTCGTTGCGAAAAACGCTCAATTCGTTGACTTGGTAAACGCAACGGCTAAAGTAATTGCTGAAGGAAAACCAGCTAACAACGAAGAAGCACTTGCTTTGACAATGCCTTCAGGTGAAACTCTTGAAGCTGCATACGTATCTGCAACAGCTACTATCGGAGAAAAAATCTCATTCCGTCGTTTTGCATTGATTGAAAAAACAGACGCACAACACTTCGGAGCTTACCAACATAACGGTGGACGTATCGGTGTTATTTCAGTTGTTGAAGGTGGAGACGAAGCGCTTGCTAAACAATTGTCAATGCATATCGCAGCGATGAAACCAACAGTTCTTTCTTACAAAGAATTGGATGAGCAATTCGTTAAAGATGAGTTGGCACAATTGAACCACGTAATCGACCAAGATAACGAAAGCCGTGCAATGGTTGGTAAACCAGCTCTTCCACACTTGAAGTATGGATCAAAAGCACAATTGACTGATGAAGTGATTGCTCAAGCTGAAGCTGATATCAAAGCTGAGTTGGCTGCAGAAGGCAAACCAGAAAGAATCTGGGATAAAATCATCCCAGGTAAAATGGACCGCTTCATGCTTGATAACACCAAAGTTGACCAAGCATACACACTTCTTGCACAAGTATACATCATGGATGACAGCAAGACAGTTGAAGCTTACCTTGAATCAGTAAATGCTTCAGTAGTTGAGTTCGCTCGCTTTGAAGTTGGTGAAGGTATCGAGAAAGCTACAAACGACTTTGAAGCAGAAGTTGCAGCTACAATGGCAGCAGCCTTGAATAACTAATAGAAAAGGAAGCAAATTGCTTCCTTTTTCTTTTTGTCTAGAGAGTAGGCTCTATATGAGTAAACAAAAAGCCCTTTAATAAGGGCTAAGTGCATTTAGGAGGCTACACTTCAAATTCATAGAGTGCTGTAGACAAATAACGTTCGCCGTTATCTGGTGCTAAAGCAAGGACTTTCTTACCTGTACCTAATTTCTTGGCAACCTCAATTGCCCCGTAAATCGCTGCAGCTGAAGAAATCCCAACAAGGAAGCCTTCTTTTCCACCAATTTCACGGCCAAGTGCTAAAGCATCATCTGACGTTACGCGGACGATACCATCATAGGCCTTTGTATCAAGTGTTTCAGGAATAAATCCAGCTGAGATACCTTGAATTTTGTGAGGTCCTGGTTTTTCACCAGACAAGATAGCTGACTCGTCTGCCTCAACTGCATAAACTTGAATGTTTGAATTTGCTGCTTTAAGAGCGTGAGAAACACCTGAGATCGTTCCACCGGTGCCAACACCACCTACAAAAGCATCTAGTCCATCAGAACCGAAAGCAGCCAGTATTTCAGCTCCTGTTGTTTTTTCGTGTACTTCTGGATTAGCTGGATTATTAAATTGGAGTGGAAGGAAGCCGTCACGTTCAGCAGCGATTTCCTGAGCTTTAGCAATAGCCCCTTTCATTCCTTCGCTACCAGGAGTAAGGACGAGTTCAGCACCATAGGCTTGGATAATCTTACGTCGTTCCACACTCATCGTTTCAGGCATGACGATAACAACTTTATATCCTTTAGCGGCACCAACCCATGAAAGACCGATACCAGTGTTTCCACTCGTTGCTTCAACAATGGTAGCACCCGGTTTTAGAATACCATCTTGTTCCGCTTTTTCAATCATGCTAAGGGCAATGCGGTCTTTTACTGACGATCCAGGGTTAAAAGCTTCTAGTTTAACATAGACGTCTGCAGCACCCTCTGGAACAATGTTGTTAAGTTTAACAATCGGTGTTTGTCCAATAAGTTCAGTGATATTGTTATAAATAGTCATAGATATACCTCTTTGTATAAGATGATACTAGTATAACGCGCTTAAGGTTATTTGTAAAATATAGAAATCCTATCAAAGTGATAGGATTTTTTTATATCAAAGGTCTAAGCCATTAATTTTTAATCGATTGTGATAAGCCAATTCTAATAAATAGGTGTAAAGAGGGAGGATGTCCGTTTTTTTAGGGAATTCAAATTTATGGAAACTCAGATGCTCATTATGTGCTTTTAGAAAGACATTTTCTAAATAAGTGATCGTAATCTCACTATCATCTATACCTACTCCAGCAGTTTCCATTTCAACGTTTACAATGTTCATCAAAAAGAGTGACTTAACAGACACCTTACGACCAGTGGCACCTTGCTTATCTGTAAAGATGATACGGATATTTGTAAAGATAATTGAATCGCGAATAAGTTTATATCCACTTTGAATTTCTTCATTCTCTAGTAGATATTGTCCATATTCTTTGATAAGAGTCTCTTTGTTTTCCTCGCTGAAGTTACCAGCAAGTCCTTGAATAAATTTTCCAAACGCCATGTATTTCTCCTTTGTTTACACTAAGTTTACAGGAACTTCAACTTCTCGTAAGCCTTGATCAGTTAAAGTGACCTTTCCATTAAAGAACTCAACAAGAGCAGCTTTGATATTTTCTTTCTCTTCCTTATCAACATAGATCATTGTATCAACTTGATCTGTAAAGTTTGTATCCAACTCCATGAGATGATGCTCTCTAAGGAAATTGCTATATTCTTGATACTGAGCGTAAGACATCTGAATGGCTATGCCAGCCTGTTCTTTGATTTCAATAATGCCAATTTCTTTGACAGCCAAGGCCACACTACCTGCATAGGCACGGATCAAACCGCCAGCACCTAGTTTGATGCCACCAAAGTAGCGTGTCACTACCACACAGAGATTGGTTAGATTATGATTTTCTAAGACACCCAGCATAGGGACTCCAGCAGTACCACTAGGCTCCCCATCATCACTCGTACGCTTGATTTCACTGCGTTCCCCTAGAATAAAAGCAGAGCAGTTATGGGTGGCTTTATAGTGTTCTTTTTTGATGGTAGTGATGAAGTCACGAGCCTCTTCTTCGCTATAAACACGCTTGGCATGACAGATAAAGCGGGATTTTTTTATTTCTTCTTGGACCTGCCCATCCTCTTTAATCGTTCTAAATTCCATGATTCAATTGTACTAAAAAAAACTCTAAAGCGCTAGATTTTTACGAATATTAAAGTATGAAAGTAAATCCAAATTACCTCGGTCGCTTGTTTACTGAGAAAGAATTAACTGAAGAAGAACGACAGGAAGCAGTGAAACTGCCAGCAATGAGAAAAGAGAAGGGGAAACTATTTTGTCAACGTTGTAATAGTTTGATTCTAGAAGAATGGTATTTGCCTATTGGCGCCTACTATTGCAGGGAGTGCTTGCTGATGAAGCGAGTCAGGAGTGATCAAGCTTTATACTATTTTCCGCAGGAGAATTTTCCTAAGCAAGATGTTCTCAAATGGCGTGGTCAGTTAACCCCTTTTCAGGAAAAGGTATCAGAGGGGTCGATTCGAGCAGTAGAAAAGAAAGAACCGACTTTAGTTCATGCTGTGACAGGAGCTGGAAAGACAGAGATGATTTATCAAGTTGTGGCCAAAGTGATTGATGATGGTGGTGCAGTTTGTTTGGCCAGTCCTCGAATTGATGTATGTTTAGAACTGTATAAGCGACTGCAGAATGACTTTGCTTGCGATATAGCGCTACTCCATGGCGAATCAGAGCCCTATTTTCGAACTCCCTTAGTAATTGCAACAACTCATCAGTTATTAAAATTTTATCATGCTTTTGATTTGTTGATAGTGGATGAGGTAGATGCCTTTCCTTATGTTGACAACACTATGCTTTACTATGCTGTAAAGAATAGTGTAAAGGAGGATGGATTGAGGATATTCCTTACAGCAACTTCTACAGATGAGTTAGATAGGAAGGTTCGCACAGGAGAATTAAAACGATTAAGCTTGCCGAGACGGTTTCATGGAAATCCTTTGATTATTCCTAAACCAGTCTGGTTATCGGATTTTAATCGCTGTTTAGAGAAAAGCCAGTTATCAACCAAGTTAAAGACTTATATTGAGAAACAGAGAAGAACAGGTTATCCATTGCTAATTTTTACATCAGAGATTAAGAAAGGCGAAAAACTAAAAGAAACACTACAGGTGTATTTCCCAGATGAGAAAATTGGTTTTGTATCTTCTGTCACAGAAAATCGATTAGAGCAGGTGCAAGCTTTTCGAGATGGAGAGTTGACGATACTGATCAGTACAACAATATTGGAACGCGGAGTTACCTTCCCTTGTGTGGATGTTTTCGTAGTAGAAGCTAATCATCGTCTCTTTACCAAGTCTAGTTTGATTCAGATTGGTGGTCGAGTTGGGCGTAGTATGGACAGACCAACTGGTGAGTTGCTCTTCTTTCATGATGGACTAAATGCTTCCATCAAGAAGGCAATCAAGGAAATCAAGCAGATGAACAAGGAGGCGGTATTATGAACTGTTTATTATGTGGTCAGACTACAAAAAGTGAGTTAACTTTTGGTAGTCTCTTCCTTTTGAAGCACGACTGCAGTTATCTTTGTTCAGATTGTGCTTCTAGTTTTGAGAAGATTGGTGAGAAATATTGTCCAAACTGTATGAAAACAGGGCTGTCAACTAATTGTCAAGATTGTAAACTTTGGTGTAAAGAAGGAATTCGAGTTGATCATAAAGCAATCTTTACCTATAATCAAGCTATGAAAGACTTTTTCAGTAGATATAAGTTTGATGGAGATTTTTTGCTTAGAAAAGTTTTTGTTTCCGTTCTTGCTGAGGAGTTGAAAAAGTATAGAGGTTATCAATTTGTGTTGATTCCCCTAAGTCCTGAAAGATTGCTTGAGAGGGGATTTAACCAGGTTGAAGGTTTGGTTGAGGCAGCAGGCTTTTCTTTTAAAGATATATTAGGAAAAAGAGAAGAGAGCGCTAGTTCTTCTAAAAGCCGTTTGGAAAGGTTAGCTACTGAAATTCCATTTTTTATTAAAGATGGTATCTCGCTTCCCAAGAAGATTTTGCTGATTGATGACATCTATACAACAGGGGCAACTGTGAATCGTGTGAAACGACTTTTGGCAGAAGCAGGTGCTTTGGAAGTTAAAACTTTTTCCCTTGTAAGATGAGGAAAAAATTTGCAAAAAGAAAATGAAAGCGTTATAATATAGTTAGAAAAACAAAAATGTTTAGAAAGAAGGTACTTATATGATTAAATATAGTATCCGTGGTGAAAACCTAGAAGTAACAGAAGCAATTCGTGATTATGTAGTTTCTAAACTCGAAAAGATCGAAAAGTATTTCCAACCTGAGCAGGAGTTGGATGCACGTGTGAACTTGAAAGTTTACCGTGAAAAAACAGCAAAGGTCGAGGTAACAATTCCACTTGGATCTATCACTCTTCGTGCTGAAGATATTTCTCAAGATATGTATGGTTCTATCGATCTTGTAACAGATAAAATTGAACGTCAGATTCGTAAAAATAAAACTAAAATCGAACGTAAGAATAAAAGTAAAGTTGCGACAAGTCAACTCTTTACAGATGCTCTAGTTGAGGATGCAAATGTTGTACAACCAAAAGTTGTTCGTTCAAAACAAATTGATTTGAAGCCAATGGATTTAGAAGAAGCCCTTCTTCAAATGGATTTATTGGGACATGATTTCTTTATCTATGTAGATGTAGAAGATCAAACAACTAATGTTTTGTATCGCCGTGAAGATGGTGAAGTCGGTTTGTTAGAAGTAAAAGAATCATAAAATAGAATGTTTAAAGTGGTTTACACCAGTGTAAACCACTTTTGTATTGCAATATTATAAAAGGTATAAATGGGGGCAGTTATGAAAGACGTGGTGATTGTTTCGGCAGTGCGAACTCCAATAGGCTCCATTGGAGGAAGTTTGAAGAATGTTTCAGCTGTTGATTTGGGAGCTTTGGTTATAAAGAGTGCTTTGGAAAAAGCCAATGTCAAACCAGAGCAGGTAGATGAAGTGATTATGGGGAATGTCCTAGGAGCAGGTTTAGGTCAAAATGTAGCTCGTCAAATGAGCATTCGTGCTGGACTTTCTGAGTTTACACCAGCCTTTACCATCAATAAGGTTTGTGGTTCAGGTTTGAAGGCAGTGCAGTTAGCTGCTCAAGCGATTCAGTCCGGAGATGCAGATATTGTCGTGGCTGGTGGTGCAGAAAACATGAGCCAGGCTCCATATGTTTTGCCAAGCTTCCGTTGGGGTGGCCGTATGGGAGATTCGAAAGTGGTAGATACCATGATTAAGGATGGTTTGTCTGATGCCTTTAACGAATACCATATGGGGATTACAGCTGAGAATGTGGCAGAAGAATATGGTATTAGCCGGGCTGATCAAGATGCGCTTGCTTTGGAATCACAAAAACGAGCAGTAGCGGCGATAGAATCTGGACGCTTTAAGGAAGAGATTGTTCCGGTGGTTATTCCTCAACGTAAAGGCGATCCTATCGTCTTTGATACAGATGAATTTCCTAGAAAAGATGCTAGCTTGGAGAGTCTGTCTAAGCTGCGTCCTGTTTTCAAAAAAGACGGTTCTGTTACAGCGGGAAATGCCTCAGGTATCAATGACGGGGCGGCGGCTGTCTTGGTCATGAGTGCTGAAAAAGCTGAAGAATTAGGACTTCCAGTCATTGCGCGTATTCGTTCGTATGCAAGTGCAGGTTTGGATCCTAAGATTATGGGATGTGGACCGATTTATGCGACCCGTAAAGCTCTTGAAAAAGGCAATTTGACAGTTGATGATCTTGACTTGATCGAGTCAAATGAAGCCTTTGCTGCTCAGGCTTGTGCGGTTGGAAAAACACTTGGCTTCAATACCGATATTGTCAATGTCAATGGTGGTGCGATTGCTCTTGGTCACCCAATTGGGGCTTCAGGTTGCCGTATCCTAGTGACTCTGGTACATGAGATGATGAAACGTGATGCTAAAACTGGTTTAGCTACTCTCTGTATCGGAGGAGGGATGGGAACAGCCCTTATCGTGGAACGTTAGGTGTTAGTGAACTGAGCGCGTGGGTAGGAGGGTGATGATTCCCTCCTCTTTTTGTGTCTGAGGTTAGAAGAAATCAATCATGAAAGAAGGGCTTGCATCTTTTAAAAGGTCGCTTTTTAAGGGTTTTTGTGATATAATAATGCGCAAGAGGTTTAGAATGAAAAAAAATAATTTAATCCCGTTTTCTGCGGTCTGGCTAGGACTTGCAACTTTCGGAATCTTAACTTTGCTGATTATTTTTTCACATAATCTTGCTGTAACAATTATTGTTTTGTTTTTATTTGTACTGCTTTATTTGCTTTTATTTGTATGGCAAAAAAAACAGTATGAAAAGAGCGAAATTGAACAAATCCAATACGTAAATCATCAAGCTGAAGATAGCTTAAACACGCTGCTCGAACAAATGCCGGTTGGTGTTCTGAAATTAGACCTATCTACTGGCGAAGTGGAATGGTTTAATCCCTATGCTGAGCTGATTTTAACTACTGAAGAGGGCGAAATTGATGTTGAGTTAATTCAAACCATCATCAAGGCTTCCGTTGGAAATCCAGGTTCGTATGCTACCTTGGGCGAAACACGGTATGCTGTCCATATGGACAAGGCTTCGGGTGTTTTGTATTTCTTTGATGTTTCTGGGGAGTACGAAGCAACTGTCGAATTGGTAACTAGCCGCCCAGTCATTGGAGTCATCTCAGTAGATAACTATGATGATTTGGAGGATGCGACATCTGACTCTGATATCAGCCATATCAATAGCTTTGTAGCTAATTTTGTTTCAGAATTTGCTAGTAAGTATGCCATGTTTTCTCGCCGTGTGGGGATGGATCGTTTTTATGTATTCACAGATTACACGGTACTAGAGGAATTGATGAATGACAAATTCTCTGTTATTGATACTTTCCGAGAAGAATCAAAACAGAGGCAACTAGCCCTAACCTTAAGTATGGGATTTTCGTATGGTGATGGAAACCATGAAGAGATAGGGAAAATTGCCTTGCTCAACTTGAACTTAGCAGAAGTTCGCGGTGGTGACCAGGTGGTGGTCAAGGAAAACAACGAAACCAAGAATCCAGTCTATTTTGGTGGAGGAACTGCTGCGTCTATCAAACGTACTCGCACACGTACGAGAGCCATGATGACAGCCATTTCTGATAAGATTCGAAGTGTTGACCAGATTTTTGTAGTCGGTCATAAAAATCTAGACATGGATGCTTTGGGCTCTGCTGTCGGTATGCAGTTGTTTGCAAGTAATATTATTGAGAACAGTTATGCTGTCTACGATGCCGACCATATGCCAGCAGATATCGAACGTGCTATCCAGTTCTTGAAGAAGGAAGATGTCACGAAGCTTTTATCTCTTACAGATGCGATGAAGCTAGTTACAAACCGTTCATTATTGATTCTGGTGGATCATTCCAAGACGGCTTTGACCTTGTCAAAAGATTTTTATAATTTGTTCACTCAAACTATTGTTATTGACCATCATAGACGTGATCAGGATTTCCCTGAGAATGCAGTCATCACCTATATTGAAAGTGGGGCAAGTAGTGCCAGTGAGTTGGTCACAGAATTGATTCAGTTCCAAAATTCTAAGAAAAATCGTTTGAGTCGTATGCAGGCCAGTGTTTTGATGGCTGGTATGATGCTGGATACCAAGAATTTCACATCTCGCGTGACGAGTCGAACCTTTGATGTGGCTAGCTATCTGAGAACACGGGGAAGTGACAGTATCGCAATCCAGGAGATTGCTGCGACAGATTTTGAAGAGTATCGTGAGGTAAATGAACTCATTTTACAAGGTCATAAGCTAGGTTCAGATATCTTGATTGCCCAAGCTAAGGACTCAATGTCTTATGACACAGTTGTTATCAGTAAGGCTGCCGATGCCATGTTAGCTATGTCTGGCATTGAAGCCAGCTTCGTTCTAGCAAAAAATACACAAGGATTTATCTCTATCTCGGCTCGAAGCCGTAGTAAAATCAATGTGCAACGCATTATGGAAGAGCTGGGTGGTGGAGGCCACTTTAATCTAGCAGCTGCACAAATCGAGGATATGAGTTTGTCAGAAACAGGAGAAAAATTGACTCAACTAATCTTGGAAGAACTAAAGGAAAAGGAGAAAGAAGAATGAAAGTAATCTTTTTAGCAGATGTTAAAGGAAAAGGGAAAAAAGGTGAAATCAAGGAAGTGCCAACAGGCTATGCTCAAAACTTCCTGATTAAAAAGAATTTGGCCAAGGAAGCGACTGCTCAAGCAGTGGGTGAGTTGCGTGGAAAACAAAAATCAGAAGAAAAGGCTCATGCTGAAATGGTTGCTGAAGCAAAAGCCATCAAGGCTAAGCTTGAAGCAGAAGAAACGATTGTAGAGTTTGTTGAAAAGGTTGGACCAGATGGCCGTACATTTGGCTCCATCACTAACAAGAAAATTGCAGAAGAATTGCAAAAGCAATTTGGTATCAAGATTGACAAACGCAATATTCAAGTGCAAGCACCAATTCGAGCAGTAGGTTTGATTGATGTACCAGTGAAGATCTATCAAGATGTTACAAGTGTCATCAATCTTCGTGTAAAAGAAGGTTAAGTTTACAACTTCTTGACAAGATTGTAAAAGGAAGGAAAGTCGGATGGCAGAAGTAGAGGAACTGCGAGTTCAACCTCAGGATATTTTGGCAGAACAATCTGTTCTGGGGGCTATTTTTATAGATGAGAGTAAGCTCGTTTTTGTCCGAGAATACATTGATTCTCATGACTTCTTTAAGTATGCTCATCGGTTGATTTTCCAAGCGATGGTAGATTTGTCGGATCGTGGAGAAGCGATTGATGCGACAACAGTGCGGACGATTTTGGATAGTCAAGGGGATCTGCAAAATATTGGTGGCTTGTCTTACCTTGTTGAAATTGTCAACTCTGTACCAACTTCAGCTAATGCGGAGTATTATGCTAAAATTGTTGCTGAAAAGGCTATGCTACGTCGCTTGATTTCCAAGTTGACAGAGTCTGTCAACCAAGCCTATGAGGCTTCTAAGCCTGCAGATGAAATCATTGCTCAGGCTGAAAAGGGACTCATAGATGTTAGCGAAAACGCCAATCGTAGTGGTTTCAAGAACATCCGTGATATTCTTAATATCAACTTTGGGAACCTAGAAGTTCGGTCACAACAAACAACGGATATCACAGGTATTGCTACAGGCTATCGTGATTTGGACCATATGACGACAGGTCTGCATGAGGAGGAGTTAATTATCCTAGCGGCTCGTCCAGCGGTTGGTAAGACGGCCTTTGCTTTGAACATTGCTCAGAACATTGGGACTAAGTTGGACAAGACGGTTGCCATCTTTTCACTGGAAATGGGTGCGGAAAGTCTAGTAGACCGTATGTTGGCGGCCGAAGGATTAGTGGAGTCCCATTCTATCCGTACGGGTCAATTGACTGATGAGGAGTGGCAAAAGTATACCATTGCTCAAGGGAATCTAGCCAACGCGAGTATCTATATCGATGATACGCCAGGGATTCGAATCACGGAAATTCGTTCGCGCTCACGAAAACTAGCTCAAGAAACGGGCAATCTAGGTTTGATTTTGATCGACTACCTACAGCTTATCACAGGTACTGGTCGCGAGAACCGCCAACAAGAAGTCTCTGAAATTTCTCGTCAGTTGAAAATTCTTGCTAAGGAATTGAAAGTTCCAGTCATTGCTCTTAGTCAGTTATCTCGTGGAGTGGAACAGCGTCAAGATAAGAGACCAGTCTTGTCTGATATTCGTGAATCGGGTTCTATCGAGCAGGATGCAGATATTGTAGCCTTTCTATACCGTGACGACTACTACGATCGTGCGGGTGAAGAAGAGGAAGGAATTCCAAATAACAAGGTTGAGGTTATCATCGAGAAAAACCGTAGTGGAGCTCGTGGAACGGTGGAATTGATTTTCCAAAAAGAATACAATAAATTTTCAAGTATCTCAAAGAGGGAGGCATAAGATGTCAGATGCATTTACAGATGTAGCCAAGATGAAAAAAATCAAAGAAGAGATCAAGGCACATGAGGGACAAGTCGTTGAAATGACTTTGGAGAATGGCCGTAAGCGCCAAAAAAATAGATTAGGTAAGCTAATTGAGGTTTATCCATCTCTATTTATCGTTGAATTTGGGGATGTTGAGGGAGACAAACAAGCCAATGTCTACGTTGAATCCTTCACCTACTCAGATATCTTGACAGAAAAGAACTTGATTCGCTATCTAGACTAAGAATCCTAAAATGAAGTGAGCTTTGCTCACTTTTTTCTTTTTCTCCCGAATAGTATAAACGAGGGTAACCTCGGAAATTTATATTATTAAGGAGAATGAATGACGTTTTTTAAATCAGGAGTTAAGAAGAGTAGATGTACTCAGTTGAGTGTAGGGCTGGCTACTTTGTTCGTTACGAGTACCTTTTTGTTTGGTGGAGAATCAGTTCAGGCCGACAGTGTAGCGCGTGGAGATGACTATCCGCTTCACTACAAAAATGGTAGTGTTGAAATCGATCAGTGGCGGATGTATTCTCGCCAGTGTACCTCTTTTGCGGCCTTTCGTTTGAGTAGTGTAAATGGCTTTGAGATTCCTCCTGCCTACGGAAATGCAAATGAATGGGGACACCGTGCAAGGCGAGAAGGCTACCGTGTGGATACTAAGCCAGAAGTTGGAGCTATTGCTTGGTCGACAGAAGGTTATTATGGGCACGTGGCCTGGGTATCAAATGTGTCGGGGGATACGATTGAGATCGAAGAGTATAACTATGGGGTTCGAGAAAAGTATAATCGTCGAAAAGTCAAGGCTAGTTCGATGACAGGTTTTATTCATTTTAGGGATTTATCTGCTAGCCATAGTGCGGGTGAGAATGCTCGTAGCTCAGAGCTTCCGTCTAGTGGGGCAATAGTATTCACGGAGAAATCGCCGATTATGGACCAACCGTCAAGTACAGGACAGGTTATTGACTACTATTATGCTGGTGAGAGTGTGAGTTATGATCAAGTTCTTGAAAAGGATGGTTATAAGTGGCTCGGCTATCTATCCTACAGTGGTGCTAGAAGATATGTGCAGTATGCAGAGTTAAGCAATACAGTGAAAGGCTGGAAAAAAGAAGGAGGGAGTTGGTATTACCGAGAGAATGGTAAGCTAGCGACAGGATGGAAAAAAGTTAATGGCAATTGGTATCATTTAAAAGAAAATGGGACCATGTCAACTGGCTGGATTAAGGATGGCTCTTACTGGTATTACCTGAAGGCTTCGGGTGAGATGCAGACGGGATGGCTTAAAGACAAGGGAACTTGGTATTATTTAGAGG
Source organism: Streptococcus oralis (assembly GCA_963554735.1). Lineage (GTDB taxonomy): Bacteria > Bacillota > Bacilli > Lactobacillales > Streptococcaceae > Streptococcus > Streptococcus oralis_CX. Next base: position 107,592 of record CAUVSV010000003.1, on the reverse strand, counting down.
AATCTGGTCGGATGAAAGCTAGTCAATGGTTCCAAGTCTTGGGCAAACATTACTATGTCGATGCTTCGGGAGCCTTAGCTGTTAATACGATTATTGATGGCTACAGACTCGACAGTAATGGGGTGAGAATTGGAAGTGTTTCTTAAACATCATACAGACTTCCTTCTTGTTTATAAAATTTTAAAAGCTATAACAAATTAGTTGACGTTGTTTATATAGTATAATATAATAACATTAAAAACTATAAAAGGGGCTTTGTCTAATGGACAAGAAGAAAGTTATTTTAACAAGTTTAGCAAGTGCAGCTGTATTGGGTGCTAGTGTACTCGTTTCGCAGTCTTCAGTAGTTAAGGCAGATGAAGGGAAAGCAGAAGAGCAGGCAGTTGCTCCTGCACAACCACAAGCTGGAACAGAAGGGGAGAGCGGTGCTCAAACTGAAAAGGGATCAGAAAACGCTAGCCCAGCTAATCCTGACGCGACAAATCCAGCTAAGATGACCAAAGAAGAGTTGATGCAGGCTTTGGATGAACTTGAGGAACAGGCTATTAGTGATATTGAGGATAAGGAAGCGATTGAGGACAAAGAGGATGCAGCTGAAGCTGTGAAGGAATATATCGGTAAGATGTATATTTCAGATACTCTTGAGTCTGGAGAGCTCAGCTTAGATAATATCATCGCTGAATTGCCAGAAGGTGCAGAAGATAAACCAGTGGTAACAGGTCCTGAAGTTCAAACTAATAAAAAATTGTCTACTGAGGAGAAGGCTCTACTAGACCAGGCTGAAAAAGATGCCAAAGAACAAGTGTCTCAAGCGACGGATGCTCTGGCTCAAGCCCTAGCATCTCTTGAAAATGCTGTAATTGAAGATATTAAAAAAGACGCTTCAATCACCGATAAAGAAGCGGCTATCAAAGAAGCCAAAGAAGAGATTGGTAAAGAGGATCTTTTGAAGGCTATCGCAGATGAGGATTTGGAGATTGGGGATGTTATTGTAGACTGGCCAGCAGATACGAGCGAGCACAAAACGGTAGCTGAACCTGTATCAGAATTCACAGATGAGGACCAAGCTAAGTTAGACGAAGCTGATAAAGAGGCTCAGGTTGATGTAGCTAAAGTTCGATCAGATTTAATCGCTACCTTAGAAAAAATTGAAAAATCAACCATTGACGACATCAACAAAGATGCCACTATCACTGATAAGGAAGCAGCGATTAAAGCAGCTAAAGAAGTGATTGGCAAGGATGCTATCTTGAAAGCCATCGAAGAAGGCGATATCGAAGCGTCCGACTTATTGGCAGATTTCTTGGCAGAAGATAGTGATCAGGTGACACTGGCCGAAGCAAAAACTCAATCTCAACTTTCAAGCCAAGACCAAGCTAAACTCACTGCGGCAGATAAGGAAGCAGTAGAAGAAGCTAAGAAAGAAGAAGAGGCTAAACAAGCTGCAGAAGCAAAGGCTCATAGCGAATTGTTGACTGCCCTTGAAGGTATCGAAAAATCAACCATCGACGACATCAACAAAGACGCCACTATCACTGATAAGGAAGCAGCGATTAAGGCGGCTAAAGAAGTGATTGGCAAGGATGCTATCTTGAAAGCTATCGAAGAAGGCGATATCGAAGCGTCCGACTTATTGGCAGATTTCTTGGCAGAAGATAGTGATCAGGTGACACTGGCCGAAGCAAAAACTCAATCTCAACTTTCAAGCCAAGACCAAGCTAAACTCACTGCGGCAGATAAGGAAGCAGTAGAAGAAGCTAAGAAAGAAGAAGAGGCTAAACAAGCTGCAGAAGCAAAGGCTCATAGCGAATTGTTGACTGCCCTTGAAGGTATCGAAAAATCAACCATCGACGACATCAACAAAGACGCCACTATCACTGATAAGGAAGCAGCGATTAAGGCGGCTAAAGAAGTGATTGGCAAGGATGCTATCTTGAAAGCTATCGAAGAAGGCGATATCGATGCCTCAGACTTATTGGCAGATTTCTTGGCAGAAGACAGCGATCAAGTAACACCAGCCGAAGCAAAAACTCAATCTCAACTTTCAAGTCAAGACCAAGCTAAACTTACTGCAGCAGATAAGGAAGCAGCGGAAGAGGCAACTAAAGTTCGCTCAGAATTGCTTTCAACGCTTGAAGGTATTGAAAAATCAACCATCGACGACATCACCAAGGATGCCACTATCACTGATAAGGAAGCAGCGATTAAGGCGGCTAAAGAAGTGATTGGCAAGGACGGCATCTTGAAAGCTATCGAAGATGGAGATATTGAAGCATCTGACTTGTTAGATGATTTCTTGGCAGAAGACAGCGATCAGGTGACACCGGCCGAAGCGATGAGCCAAGAAGATTTCTCAAGCCAAGACCAAGCTAAACTCGCTGCAGCGGACAAGGAAGCGGCGGAAGAAGCAGCAAAAGTTCGCTCAGATTTAATCGCTACCCTAGAAAAAATCGAAAAATCAACTATCGATGACATCAACAAGGATGCTACTATCACTGATAAGGAAGCAGCGATTAAGGCAGCTAAGGAAGTGATTGGTAAGGAAGCTATCTTGAAAGCTATCGAAGATGGCGATATCGAAGCGTCAGATTTGTTAGATGATTTCTTGGCAGAAGACAGCGATCAGATGACACCGGCCGAAGTGAAGAGCCAAGAAGATTTCTCAAGTCAAGACCAAGCTAAACTCGCTGCAGCCGACAAGGAAGCAGCGGAAGAAAATAGTAATGCGAAAAAACTTGAGCTAAGTAAATTAGAAGAGCAAGTTGCTAAGATTAAAGCGCAATTATCAAGTTTACAAGTTTCTGGTGACAAGAATAGTCAAGTCAAAGACTTGCAACAAGCTTTAGCAGACTATGAGGATGCTATTAAGACTCTAAGCAGTGTCATGTCGGCTGTTCTTGAAATTGAAGACTTTAAAGGTGGGGTGAACGCAGTAGAAGCTGCAACTGCAGAGTTGCCAGAATACAACAAAGGTGCAAATGCGGTAGAAGCTGCTGTAAATGAACTCCCAGCCTATGGCGAAAGTGGCGCTCCAGCAGTAGCGAATGTTCCAGCTTATGGAGAAAGTGGTTCCCCAGCCGTAGCGAATGTTCCAGTTTATGGAGAAAGCGGTGCTCCGGCAGTAGCGAGTGTTCCAGCCTATGCAGAAAGCGGTGCTCCAGCCGTAGTGAATGTTCCAGCTTACGGAGAAAGCGGTACACCAATAGTAAACAATGCTCTTCCTTATGGAGAAAGCGGTGCTCCGGCAGTAGCGAATGTTCCAGTTTATGGAGAAAGTGGTTCCCCAGCAGTAGCCAATATTCCAGCCTACGCTGAAAAGATTGAACCAGCAGTAAACGAAGTTCCAGAATACACTGGCAGTGTAGCTCCTTTGGCTACAAGCCCTACTCTTGGAACTGAACAAGATCGTACCTACAAAGCGCCTGCAGCAACAGATGAACAATTCCTTCCAAATACGGGAAGCCAAGATGCTTCAGCAGTCGCATCGCTAGGATTTGTTGGTCTCCTTCTTGGTTTGCTACCATTTGCAAAGAGAAAATTGAATAAATAAATCGCATGAAATCAATAAAAGAAAAGGATTTGAATAGTCCTTTTCTTTTTTATGGTGAAATAGGGACAAGTCCACGTTTTTCAGCTCTTTCCGATGGTATTTTTCCTTGCTTTCCTTTATAATGGGTGTATGGACAAGAAAAAATTATTATTAATTGATGGATCTTCAGTTGCTTTTCGAGCTTTTTTTGCGCTCTATCAGCAGTTGGATCGGTTTAAAAATGCTAATGGCCTTCATACCAATGCAATTTACGGCTTTCAACTTATGTTGAATCATGTCTTAGAGCGGGTTGAGCCCAGTCATGTTTTGGTAGCCTTTGATGCAGGTAAGACGACTTTCCGAACAGAGATGTATGCAGACTACAAGGGTGGCCGTGCTAAAACTCCAGATGAGTTTCGTGAGCAATTTCCCTTCATTCGTGAGTTGTTAGACCATCTTGGGATTCGCCATTATGAGTTAGCCCAGTATGAAGCGGATGATATCATCGGGACTCTAGGTCGTTTGGCTGAGAAAGATTCTTTCGATGTGACAATCGTTAGCGGAGATAAGGATTTGATCCAGTTGACGGATGAGCATACGGTGGTCGAGATTTCCAAGAAAGGTGTGGCTGAGTTTGAGGCCTTTACGCCGGACTATCTCATGGAAAAGATGGGCCTCACGCCAGCTCAGTTCATTGATCTTAAGGCCCTCATGGGGGATAAGTCTGATAATATCCCTGGTGTCACGAAAATCGGTGAAAAGACGGGTATCAAGCTCTTGCTGGAGCATGGTTCGCTCGAGGGTATTTATGAAAATATCGATGGGATGAAGGCTTCTAAGATGAAGGAAAATCTCATCAATGATAAGGAACAAGCCTTTTTATCGAAAACACTAGCGACCATTGAGACTCAGGCACCGATTGAGATTGGCCTTGATGATTTGGTCTATAATGGCCCAGATGTGGAAAATCTTGGGAAATTCTACGATGAGATGGGCTTCAAACAGCTCAAACAAGCTTTAAATATTTCATCAACAGATGTGCCTGAAAGTTTGGATTTCGCCATCGTTGACCACGTCAGTCAAGACATGCTGAGTGCCGACTCTATCTTCCACTTTGAACTCTTTGGTGAGAACTACCATACAGATGACTTGGTTGGTTTTGCCTGGTCCTGTGGGGATAAACTTTACGCTACAGACAAACTTGAGCTCTTGCAGGAGCCGATTTTCAAGGAATTTTTAGAAAAAACACCTCTGAAAGTGTATGAATTTAAGAAAGCGAAGGTTCTTTTAAATCGCTTGGGTTTGAACCTCCAGGCACCTGCTTTTGACAGTCGCTTGGCAAAATACTTACTCTCAACAGTCGAGAACAATGAAATCTCAACCATTGCGAATCTCTACGGTCAAACATACTTGGTCGATGATGAGACTTTCTACGGTAAGGGGGTCAAGAAAGCTATCCCTGAGAGAGAGAAATTCTTGGAGCACTTGGCTCGCAAGGTTGCTGTATTGGTTGAGACGGAGCCGGTTTTACTTGAAAAACTCAGTGAACATGGACAGTTAGACCTTCTCTATGACATGGAGCAACCTCTGGCTTTTGTCCTTGCTAAGATGGAAATTGCTGGGATCAAGGTCAAAAAAGAAACCCTACTTGAAATGCAGGCTGAAAATGAGGTCGTCATTGAGCAACTCACTCAAGAGATTTACGAACTGGCTGGTGAGGAGTTTAATATCAATTCACCTAAGCAGTTAGGCGTCCTTCTCTTTGAAAAGCTTGGTCTGCCTCTAGAATACACCAAGAAAACCAAGACAGGTTACTCGACAGCCGTGGATGTGCTTGAGCGACTAGCTCCTATTGCTCCGATTGTTAAAAAAATCCTCGACTACCGTCAGATTGCTAAGATTCAATCTACCTATGTGATTGGCTTGCAGGACTGGATTTTGGATGATGGTAAGATCCACACGCGCTATGTGCAAGATTTGACTCAGACTGGGCGTTTGTCTAGTGTGGATCCAAACTTGCAAAATATTCCTGTACGTTTGGAGCAAGGTCGTCTCATTCGTAAGGCTTTTGTTCCTGAGTGGGAGGATAGTGTGTTGCTCAGCTCGGACTATTCACAGATTGAATTGCGCGTTTTGGCTCATATTTCTAAAGATGAGCACTTAATTAAGGCTTTCCAAGAAGGAGCTGACATCCATACTTCAACGGCCATGCGGGTCTTTGGCATTGAACGTCCTGAAGATGTGACTCCAAACGACCGTCGTAATGCCAAGGCGGTAAACTTTGGAGTGGTTTACGGGATTTCAGATTTTGGTTTGGCAAACAATCTTGGTATTAGTCGTAAGAAGGCCAAAGCCTACATTGACACTTACTTTGAACGTTTTCCTGGAATCAAAAACTATATGGAAGAAGTGGTACGTGAAGCGCGTGATAAGGGATATGTAGAGACCCTCTTCAAGCGTCGTCGTGAGTTACCAGATATCAATTCGCGTAACTTCAACATTCGTGGTTTTGCAGAGCGGACTGCCATCAACTCTCCTATCCAGGGTTCGGCAGCAGATATTCTTAAGATTGCTATGATTCAGCTAGATAAGGCTCTAGTTGAAGGTGGCTATCAGACCAAGATGCTGTTGCAAGTGCATGATGAAATCGTCCTTGAGGTTCCGAAATCAGAACTAGCAGTCGTTAAAGTTTTAGTGAAACAAACCATGGAAGAAGCCATCCAGCTCAGTGTTCCACTCATTGCTGATGAGAATGAAGGAGCAACCTGGTACGAGGCTAAATAAGAAAGTTATGAAAGAGTTTGAAGCATTTGCCTTCAAACTCTTTTTCATAGGTTTCTGTAAGCAGTTTCCTTGACTTTTACTAGTATTTGCGTTACTATATTTCCATATAAGATATGGGAGTCTGTGTACAGTCTGAGAGGAAGTGTTAAACTTCGACCGCACCTGATCTGGGTAATGCCAGCGTAGGGAACGATACTTAGCCGAATTCTGCACCTTTTCCATATATGGAAGAGGTTTTCTTTTTGTCAAAGGGAAACCTGAGAAAAGGAGGTTTTTATGAAAGCAAGCATTGCCTTGCAAGTCTTGCCCCTATCACAGGGGATTAATCGAATTGCTATTATCGATCAGGTTATTGCTTATCTGCAGGCGCAGTCCGTGACCATGGTGGTGACACCTTTTGAAACGGTCTTGGAAGGGGAGTTTGATGAGCTCATGCGTATTCTCAAAGACGCGCTAGAAGTGGCAGGGCAGGAAGCAGATAATGTCTTTGCCAATGTCAAAATAAATGTAGGAGAAATTTTAAGTATTGATGAGAAACTTGAAAAGTATACTGAGACGACACATTAGTCTATTGGGTTTTCTAGGAGTCTTGTCAATCTGGCAGTTAGCGGGAATATTCAAACTTTTACCCAAGTTTATCCTGCCAACCCCTTTTGAAATTCTCCAGGCCTTTGTTCGTGACAGAGAATTTCTCTGGCACCATAGCTGGGCGACCTTGAGAGTGGCTTTACTCGGACTAGTCTTAGGAGTCTTGATTGCCTGTATCATGGCTGTGCTTATGGACAGTCTAACTTGGCTCAATGATCTTATCTACCCTATGATGGTGGTTGTCCAGACCATTCCGACCATTGCTATAGCTCCTATCCTGGTCTTGTGGCTAGGCTATGGAATTTTGCCCAAGATTGTCTTGATAATCCTGACGACAACCTTCCCTATCATCGTCAGTATTTTGGATGGATTTAGGCACTGTGACAAGGATATGCTGACCTTGTTTAGTCTGATGCGTGCAAATCCTTGGCAAATCCTGTGGCATTTTAAAATCCCGGTCAGTCTACCTTACTTTTATGCAGGTCTGAGGGTTAGTGTCTCCTACGCCTTTATCACAACAGTGGTATCTGAGTGGTTGGGAGGTTTTGAAGGACTTGGTGTTTATATGATTCAGTCCAAAAAACTGTTTCAGTATGATACCATGTTTGCCATTATTATTCTGGTGTCGATTATCAGCCTTTTGGGTATGAAGTTGGTTGATATTAGTGAAAAATATGTGATTAAATGGAAACGTTCATAGGACAAGAACGTTTGAGAAAAAGAAAAGAGGAAATGAAAATGATGAAAACATGGAAAGTGTTTTTAACGCTAGTAACGGCTCTTGTAGCTGTCGTGCTGGTGGCTTGTGGTCAAGGAACTGCTTCTAAGGACAACAAAGAAGCAGAAGTCAAGAAGATTGACTTTATCCTAGACTGGACGCCAAATACCAACCACACGGGACTTTATGTAGCCAAGGAAAAAGGCTATTTCAAGGAAGCTGGAGTGGATGTTGATTTGAAATTGCCACCAGAAGAAAGTTCATCTGACTTGGTGATCAATGGCAAGGCACCGTTTGCTATCTATTTCCAAGACTACATGGCTAAAAAATTGGAAAAAGGAGCAGGAATCACTGCCGTTGCCGCTATCGTTGAGCACAATACATCAGGGATCATCTCTCGTAAATCTGACAATGTCAGCAGTCCAAAAGACTTGGTTGGTAAGAAATACGGAACTTGGAATGACCCAACGGAGCTTGCTATGTTGAAAACCTTGGTAGAATCGCAAGGTGGAGACTTCGAGAAGGTCGAAAAAGTACCAAACAACGACTCAAACTCCATCACACCGATTGCCAATGGCGTCTTTGATACCGCTTGGATTTACTACGGTTGGGATGGTATCCTTGCCAAATCTCAAGGCGTAGATGCTAACTTTATGTACTTAAAAGACTATGTCAAGGAGTTTGACTACTACTCACCAGTTATCATCGCAAACAACGACTATCTAAAAGACAACAAGGAAGAAGCTCGCAAAGTCATCCAAGCCATTAAAAAAGGCTACCAATATGCCATGGAACACCCAGAAGAAGCTGCAGATATCCTCATCAAGAATGCTCCCGAACTCAAGGAAAAACGTGACTTTGTCATCGAATCTCAAAAATACTTGTCAAAAGAATATGCAAGCGACAAGGAAAAATGGGGACAATTTGACGCTGACCGCTGGAATGCCTTCTACAAATGGGATAGAGAAAATGGTATCCTTAAAGAAGACTTGACAGACAAAGGTTTCACTAACGAATTTGTAAAATAATGACAGAAATTAGACTAGAACACGTCAGCTATGCATATGGCGATGAAAAGATATTAGAGGATATCAACCTACAGGTGACTTCGGGTGAAGTGGTTTCTATCCTAGGTCCAAGTGGTGTCGGAAAGACCACTCTCTTTAACCTAATCGCTGGGATTTTAGAAGTCCAGTCTGGGCGAATTGTCCTTGACGGCGAGGAAAATCCTAAGGGGCGCGTGAGTTATATGTTGCAAAAGGATCTCCTCTTGGAGCACAAGACGGTGCTTGGCAATATCATCCTGCCACTCTTGATTCAAAAGGTGGATAAGGCAGAAGCCATTGCCCAAGCAGACAAAATCCTTGCGACCTTTCAGCTGACTGCTATACGGGATAAGTATCCTCATGAACTTAGCGGTGGAATGCGTCAGCGTGTGGCCTTGCTTCGTACCTATCTTTTTGGGCACAAGCTCTTTCTCTTGGATGAGGCCTTTAGCGCTTTGGATGAGATGACCAAGATGGAACTCCACGCTTGGTATCTGGAGATTCACAAACAGCTGCAGCTGACGACCTTGATCATCACGCATAGCATCGAAGAGGCCCTCAATCTCAGCGACCGCATCTATATCTTGAAAAACCGCCCTGGGCAGATTGTTTCTGAAGTCAAACTAGATTGGTCTGAAGACGAGGACAAGGAAGTCCAAAAAATTGCCTATAAACGTCAAATCTTAGCGGAATTGGGATTAAATACTTAGATCCTTAGAACAATATTATATATTAAGTCCAAGCAAGAACCCTGCTTGGATTTAATTGTTTCAAAGCTGATGAACATGCATGATTAGGCTCAATATTTAAATAAATAGTAAGTTAATATAAAAATAAATAAATTTTAGTTGACATTCTGTCATGAATCTGTATAATATAATTGAACCATTATAGACAATAAGGAGGATAATGTGGTGAAAAAGAGAACTAGCAAACTCTTTCATGGCTTGATGGCCTTGCTGCTGGTTGTGTCGGTCTTTTTGCCTGCACTTAAAGTTAGCACTGTTGTTAAAGCGGAGGAACTACCAGCGAGCAGTTACACAATGAAAACTGTTTCAAAAATCAACAATAACAAACTTGTTGATGGCGCTAAGTACGGGGAAGGTAAATTCTATCTTCAACCAACTTATAGTTTCCCAAATGATGTAACCCTCAAAGATGGGGATTACATGGTGTATCATGTTCCAAACGAATTTAAAATTGAAAAAGATTCTACTACGGAATTGAAAGCACCAGATGGGCAAACAACTATTGCTGAATTGACAACTAGTAAAGCAGATAACACAGCTACTGTCAAAGTGACAAATGCTGCTTACTTTGCTAATTTGTCAGAGAACAAGGAGATTACTGCCCTGTTTACAGTCGTTTGGGCAGATAGTGTTAAACTAAACACTCCTTATCAAATTAATATCCCAGGTGACCAAGTTTACACTTTGACTCGTATCGTCCCAGATGATGACCCAACTGGATTTACTAAATGGGGAGTTCAAGACTCAGACGATCCTAACTATGTAAACTGGCGTATCCGTGTTAACCGCTATGCAAAATCTTACACAGGGGTTAAACTCGAAGATACTATTCCAGAAGGACAAGTTCTTGCAAGTGAAATTACTGGTTACTACTTTACTGAGTGGAACAAAGCTGAAGCTCGTCCAAGACTAGAAGCTGCCCATATCAACGTTGTTGATGGAAATCACTTTACAATCACTCCAAACGGTGATGGTACAATGGACGGACAAGGTCTCTATATTCTATATAAAACTCGTCTAACTGCTCCAGTTGACAATGCAACTAAAAAAGCATTTAACGATGTAAAAGCGACAACCGATCAAGAAACATTTGATGTTCATGGATTTGCTGCTTTGACAACTACAGAAGGTATCGGTTCAGGTGCGAAGTCTGATGAGGTTGAATTCCAAGTTAAGAAAAAACTTGAAGGAAAAACTCTTGAGGCAGATGCATTTACTTTCCAATTGATTGCTCCAGATGGTTCTGTAACTGAAGCTAAAAACGATGCTGAAGGAAATGTTAAATTCCCAGCAGTTAAATTCTCTAATGAAGGTACATTCAAATACCAAATTAAAGAAGTAAATGACAACAAACCTGGCTATACATACGATGATTCAGTACTTGAAGCAGAAGTTACTGTAGCAAACGTGTATGGTCAAAAGATTGCAAGTGTTAAATATAAAGATTCTAAGAAAGAATTTACAAACACATACGCTGCTAAAGAAGCAAAACTTCAACTTGAAGCTAAGAAAGTCTTGAACGGTAAAGCTATCGAGGCTGGCCAATTTGAATTTGAGTTGAAAGAAAATGGAACAGTTCTCCACACTGTTTCAAACGATGCAAACGGTAAGATTCAATTCCCAGAACTTACCTTCACAAAAGAAGAAACTCGTACATTCACTATCTCTGAAAAAGCAGGTGATGTAGCCGGAGTTGAATACGATCCAAATGCTTATGAAGTAACAGTAGTCGTTAAAGATAACGGCCAAGGTCAACTTGTTGCAACTGCAACAGGCGCAGACAACCTTACTTTCACGAACGTTTATAAAGCTAAACCAGCAAAAGCTACCATCACAGCTACTAAAGTCTTGAATGGTAAAGCGCTTGAAGCAGACAAATATGAGTTTGAACTTAAAGAAGGCAACAAAGTAGTCGCAACAGCTAAGAATGCTGCAGACGGTACTGTTACTTTCCCAGTAATCAGCTATGATGCTGCAGGCCCTCACACTTACACAATTACTGAAAAAGCTGGTAGTGAAAAAGGTGTGACATACGACACTGCTAAACACGAAGTAACAGTAAACGTTACAGATAATGGACAAGGTGAACTTGTTGCAGATGTAAAAGACAACAACCCAACCTTCACCAATACTTACAAAGCAGCTACAACAACAGCTACTATCACAGCTACTAAAGTCTTGAACGGTAAAGCTCTAGAAGCTGACAAATACGAATTCGAACTTAAAGAAGGTGACAAAGTCGTTGCGACAGCTAAAAACGCAGCAGACGGTACTGTTACTTTCCCAGCAATCAGCTATGATGCTGCAGGCCCTCACACTTACACAATTACTGAAAAAGCAGGTAGCGAAGCAGGTGTGACATACGACACTGCTACACATGAAGTGACAGTTGCAGTTGTTGATAACGGTGCAGGCGAACTTGTTGCGACTGTAACTGACAACAACCCAACCTTCACCAATACTTACAAAGCAGCTACAACAACAGCTACTATCACAGCTACTAAAGTCTTGAACGGTAAAGCTCTAGAAGCTGACAAATACGAATTCGAACTTAAAGAAGGTGACAAAGTCGTTGCGACAGCTAAAAACGCAGCAGACGGTACTGTTACTTTCCCAGCAATCAGCTATGATGCTGCAGGCCCTCACACTTACACAATTACTGAAAAAGCAGGTAGCGAAGCAGGTGTGACATACGACACTGCTACACATGAAGTGACAGTTGCAGTTGTTGATAACGGTGCAGGCGAACTTGTTGCGACTGTAACTGACAACAACCCAACCTTCACCAATACTTACAAAGCAGCTACAACAACAGCTACTATCACGGCTACTAAAGTCTTGAATGGTAAAGCTCTAGAAGCAGGTAAATATGAGTTTGAACTTAAAGAAGGTGACAAAGTCGTTGCAACAGCTAAAAATGCTGCAGACGGCACTGTTACTTTCAAAGAAATTGAGTTCAATGAAGCAGGCGACCACACTTACACTATCACTGAAAAAGCAGGTAGCGAAGCAGGTGTGACATACGATACTGCCAAACACGAAGTTAAGGTGAACGTTAAAGATGACGGTGCAGGTCAACTTGTTGCAACTGTTACAGGTAACAACCCAACCTTCACTAACACTTATAAAGCAGCTTCAACAACTGTAAATATTACCGCTAAGAAAGTCTTAGAAGGTAAAGCCCTTGAAGCTGGTAAATATGAGTTTGAACTCAAAGAAGGTGACAAAGTAATCGGAACAGCTAAAAATGCTGCAGACGGTACTGTTGCTTTCGAAGGTATCGAATACAAAGAAGCTGGTGAGCACACTTACACTATCTCTGAAAAAGCAGGTAACGAAGCAGGTGTGACATACGATAAATCTACTCACAATGTAACAGTAAAAGTTACAGATAATGGTCAAGGTCAACTTGTTGCGACTGTAACTGACAACAACCCAACCTTCACAAATACTTATGTTGCATCTTCAACAAAAGTAACCTTTACAGCTAAGAAAGTCTTGAAAGGTGATAAAGAGCTTGTAAAAGGTCAATTTAAGTTTGAACTTAAAGAAGGTGACAAAGTCGTTGAGACAGCTACAAACGCTGCAGAGGGTACTGTTACTTTCACAGCAATTGAGTACAAAGAAGCAGGTGAGCACACTTACACTATTACTGAAGTAAAAGGTAACGATGAGAATATCAAATATGATGAGAATTCTTACAAAGTGACAGTAAAAGTGACAGATAATGGTGCAGGCCAACTTGTAACAACTGTTACAGGTAACAACCCAACAATCACTAACACGTATACTGAACCGAAAAAAGAAGAACCTAAGGAAGATCCTAAGGGTGAACAGCCTAAGGGAGATTTGCCAAACACTGGTGGAGCAGACTTTACAGCATTCTCTACTATTCTTGGTCTAGTTCTTGCAGCTTTGGCAGGACTTGTATACCGTGCTAAGAAAGTTGACTAATCTCAACTTTGAATAACTAAAAAAGATGGCGACTGTTTTACGGTCCCATCTTTTTGTTTTGGATAGTTTATAATAATCTTCGCAACTCGTTCCCTTTTCCTTTAAAAAAATCAAAAATTTCGGTATAATAGTCAATTATACCGAAATCATTCTATAATCGTTGATACATAAGGGTTTTATGTGTCGCTTTTTTTATTTTGTGGACTTTTTTAAGAACTTTTTATTTTTTCGAGGGCAGTTTCAAAGAATGAGATTGCTCTTTTTTGGTTCTCTTTTGATAAATGGCTGTAAGTGTCCATAGTTACAGATATTTTTGCATGGCCAAGCCGTGTCTGTATTTCCTTGTATGGCAGGCCAGCATTAAGCAAGATACTAGCGTGAGTGTGTCGGAAAGCATGAAAGCCTAAGTCAGTACAGTTAGCGTTTTTTAAGTGCTTATGTAGGCGATAATCAACCTTTCGAGTATTGACATAGTTGTCAAAGCTATCAGAGAATACTTTCTCATAGGTTAAGCCAATGTTTCTACCATTTTCTGCTTGTCTTGCTCGGTAGAGGCGAAGCATGAGCACTGTTTTATGATCGATATCTAGAACTCTATAGCTTGATTTTGTCTTAGGACTGTTTACCTGGTTTAAAATGTTGAGTGTTTTGTTAATATCGATTGTTCCGTTCTGCAGGTCAATATCAGACCATTCCAGAGCCAGACATTCACGGATGCGCAGTCCAGTAGCTAGGAGCGTTTTATAAAGCACAGTATCATAGAAATTGACAAAGGTATTCTCCAGGTTATCGAGATAGGAGAGGAAGTTTTTAAGTTCCTGATCTTGAAAGTATTTAATTTCTTGTTTATCTCTGGTTATCTTTCTAGGAATGACAACATCACGAGCAGGGTTATTGTCTAATGCTTGGATGGAAACCCCATACTGTAGAATACGTTTATTTAAGGCATGAAGGTGATTGTATTCTTTATATCCCGTTCCGTCCTGATTGTACTCATCCGCCCACTTATTTACCTGAGTTTGGATAATGACAGGTGTAAGTTTATCTAGTTTGTAAGTACCAAATGAGGGCAAGAGGTAATTATTTAAGCAACCTTTTATCTTTATCTGCGTATTAGTCTTTATGGTATGCTGGTAGGTTTGCCAGAATAAGTCCACAAGTTCCCTATAGCTTGTTATATGTGAGCGTTGTTTCCGTGTAGAGCCGTTTTTCTCAAATTCTACCTTAGCCTGGGTGGCCTTGTTTTTGAGTTCTTTCTTTGTTCGTGCTGATATAGTAGTCTTGACCTTCTTACCAGTTACAGAATCGATACCAAGATAGATACTGGAGCGGTAGACTGCTGATCCGTCTTTTTTCGTGTGTTGTGTAATCTTCATGGTTTTACTCCTTTTTCCATCAGCAGGCAAGCAATTAGAAAAGGTTTTGAGTTTATACCATGCGAGGAGCTACGAGAATGCCCCTATTTTCGATTTTAAGCAGTCAGACGGTAAATAATACCAGAGCATGAAACAAGGCGGATATGGGGCATATATGGGGTTTGAAAAGGCCCATATATTGCAAGTAGTTCTATCTTAATGTGTCGGTGATATTATACCAATTATTCGGAAATCCAAGTGTATCCAATACAATGCCGGCTTCAATGGAGTGCGCTTTTTTATTTAGAGCTTTGGTTCTTTTTATAATAGTGTTATGTAATTGAGCGTATTGTGTGGACGCAAGTAGGCATTGCAAGGCAAGAAAAACATAATATACAGATTGTCTTGACGTATTAGCATTGTTATTGTAATAGTGGAAATAAGCTAGTTGTGGAAGATTCTCACGACATTTATAATTGAAAAGTTTATTATTATGAGCAGTGATATTTCTAATTTCTAGTATATTTTTAATAATACTTTCTAAAGCCTTTCCGCTCAAAAGGTCTTTACTAGGTCTATTTTGGATGTATTCAATATTTTCTTGTAAGAATGGTGATAAATCTCTAGCTATTTGATTTTTTATGTCAGTGTTTAGATTTCTATAAAAGTTAAATGCTTGCCCTAATGTGAGTTCATTGATGATAACCCAGAAAGGAACAACGCCATGTTGTTTATAGTGGTGTTTTATAGAATTGTTTTGCCTATCCCTATTATAATCATTGAGTATTCTAGCTAATATACTGATTAAATTTGTAATTTGTGCGAGCCTTTTTGCATCTTTTTGTGTTTCAAAGTTATTAATATCTAGATAAGAGTATGGCTTTGGATATGATTCTGAAAAACGATATGCCAGTACGGATTTAAAGTGTTTTTCTGCATCTATAATTGCTTTTAAAAAAGCTGATTTAATTTCTTTATCGTAAAAGTGTGTTGCAGCTATTTCTCTAAAGTCTGCACCGGTTATAAATTTATCTTTTGATGTTTGAAAAAATTTACTATATCCGTTGACGACGTTGTAATAGTTGTTAGTTAGAAGGTATCTTTTACATTCTACTATGTTATCTATTTCTAAACCTCTAGACTGGAGAAGTTTTATTTGTTCATCTAATGTTTGAAATGGTTTCATATATGTTCCTTGTATACAAAAACACCACCTAGTGGAACTAGGCAGTGTTTCGCGTACTCTGTTCCCTTGGGAGCAGAAACTCTTCTCATTGCCTAATAATACTGTAATTTTTAGTTTTTGTCAATATTTTTAGTTTGTTTTTTAAAAATTTTTGAGTATCGAAAAAACTCAACGCTGGGAACGTTGCTTTTATTGCCTTGTCAGACAAGTTAGCGGTAGCAGGCTTGTCTTTTTCTATTTGTCACTTTTGCCGTTTTTTGCGCTTTAGTCTGTAAAATTGGCTTTCTATTTTTCACTTTCCCTTGTTTTTGCACAATAGACCTTAGAAATAGGGGCACTATTGGCGAATATGGGGAATTTTTATAGAATCTTCTCAAATACCATTGTGGCTTGGATACGGTCGCCACCGCCTAGTCCTTTGCTTCCACCATTGGCGGTTGTGATGGTATGTAGGCGATAACCTTTTGAAGCTTGTTTATTGATAACATCTTCTAATTCTGTAAGGTTTCCTGATCCAGTGCCGAAAAACTTTTCTTTCAAAGTTACCTGAAGGACAACGTAGTGTAGTTCATTTACTCCAGATGCAGTAGAAAAACTACCTTCTTGTTTTACAGTGTCAAAAAATCCCATGCGAGCTACTCCTTTGTTTTAAATATTTTATTTTTTATTATCAAGTTTTAAAAAAGAAACAGCATCGTTTTTTGCAAATTTTTTTGCAATCTCTCTTAACAACTCTCTCTCTTCTTCTTCAGAAAAAGAATAATTAAGAATTAATTCTAGCAAAAGGGGATCTACTTCTTTTCTTAATGTTTGATATACATCAAAATCTAAGTCAGTTTTAGAAAGTTGCATATAATCGAACTCTCTCCAAGAAGCAAATTCACGAGGAGTAGGACTATATTCTTTAAATGGAGTTTCCGGGTCATCACTATATCCGAGTAGATAGGCAACACTTACATTAAAGTAATCGGCTATTAATTGAGCTTTTTCTGGTTTGATTTGGCTTTTCCCGTTTTCCCAACGTTGTATGGTTCTATATGGTATTTTGATTTCTTTAGAAAATTCTACCTGAGTTAGTTTTTTGTCTTTTCTTAATTCCTTTAGTCTATTCATTTTATTATTACCTCGTAGCAATTATAACATTATGCGCCACAATTTGGCAATTTTTTTAAAAAAATAATAAAAACACTTGACAAAGTATCATTAAGTGGTGTATCATTGATACGAAAACGCCACAATGTGGCGAAAAAAGAAAGGAGAAACTTCATTGCTTATTACCTCAACACAAGCAAAAGCGATTCGCCGAAAGCAAGCAGACAAGAAACTGACTGCTAAGCAAGCAGGCGAAGAAATCGGAGTTACACAAGTTACCTATCGAAAAATTCGAGACGGTGGCGAAGTCAAGCCGAGCATTTACCAAAAAGCCATGGAATGGCTTGCTGAAGATTACTAGAAAGGAGGCATAAGACAGAGTCTAGAAATATTTTGCTTGCTACCTATGGCAGTATCAAGGGTTTGTAGGGGTTTATTCTCTCCTAAATTTTCCCTACCTCAATGATTTACTTTGGTACTGTTTTAGGTGGCAAGCACGATCTACAAGAAGAAAGGAGCGAACCAATGGAATTGGTTTATATGGACGGCAAGAAAGAGCCGTATACATTGAGCAGTATCGTTGCAGAATGTGCTGAAATTAAGCACAGACATTTAAAGATTTTGCTGAATAAGCACCGAGAGGACTTTGAAAGCTTTGGAAAGGTGCAATTTAAAATTTCACCTTCAAAGAGTGGGCAAAATGTACGGGACTATATTTTGAATGAGCAACAAGCAACCTTGCTGATCACTTACTTACGAAATACAGAACCCGTAAAAGAGTTTAAGAAAAACCTAGTCAAAGCCTTCTTTGAAATGCGTGATGAACTTTCTAAACGCTATCTTCAAAGAGAACTGGAAAAGCCAAAGCGTAAAAGCTTAACCGAAGCTATTCAAACATGGGAGAAAGCCCCCAAGCATGCCTATAGCACCCTGACAAACTTACTACTGAAGGGAGTGACAGGGAAGAATAAAGCGCAACTCATGCAAGAGCGAGAAAGTGAAAACGGTATTGACAGTTTAACAAGCGCGGAACTGACAAACTACCAACGTTTGGAAGATATGGTAATAGCGATGATCAACTTGAATATGAGATATTCAGAAATTAAAGAACTAATTTTTAAAGCATAGGAGTATAGAAAATGGAAAATGATTTTAAGACAGTTACAAATGCCAAGGGGTTAGAAATTCCTAAATATCCCAAGGATTTTAAAAAGCTAGTTGAGAAAGACAGACAACTAGCCGAATATCTTTGTATGAACTACGAGAACTTGGACAGTGAAGACCTGGGCGCATTTCTTGAAACAGTAGAACAGGGAATCAGTTGGATTCTAGATCTTATCGAAAGTAAAGACTTGCTTTATAAACCAAAGTCAGGTAGTAATCATGCAAAAAGAAAATAAAAAAATCACTTGCTCAAATTTTAGACGAGGCGAGCAAGCGACAAGATTAAGGATATAGAAATTTTTTCTATGCTCTGATTATAGCAAAAAATATCTATTCTATCAAATATCTAAAGAAAAACCGAAGAGCAGGCAAGCAATTAGAAAAGGTTTTGAAATCAAGAGCTGACAGGGTGATTCTAAGGCCTTGTTTAGCTGAAAGATGGGTAATTACTCACGAAACACCGCTACAAGCGTTCGCCAACTTGGGGCAATCGCCCAGCGTTTGGAGTGGGTGGAAACCTGTATAAGAAAAGGCAAAAGAAAAGGAAATAATATGACAGTAAATACAAATGATGTTCTAGTAGATTATGAGGGGCTTTGTTGTCAGTTAACTGATACTCTACTAGTCTTAGAAATGGCTAGTGTGGAAGACAGTAAACAATCATCAGCTTTACTAAATACAGTAATCCAAGCTATGAACCAACTCATTTCAGAACATACTCAACAGGCTAATGACTATAGAAAGGGGATAAAACATGAATGAGTTAGATTTAACCAACATACAGGCGGTTATCTTTATTGTGGTAGCTATTGGTTTACTAATCTATCTAAACCACCTAGACCGCCAAAAAAGCGCTCGAATTGAGCGAGAAAGCAAACAGACGATAGAAACACCTAACGAGAGTTTAACCCCCGATTATGGGCGTTATATTCAGCTTGCAGGGGTTAAGCCATGGGGGTACTAAGATGTTTGAAAAAATGATTGAAGATTTAAAGTCTAAGATTTTGGAAGCAGTGGAACGGTATTTAAAAAGCCATGAGAAAGTACCTCAAAAAAGATTAGATTTGATCAGCAAGGTGGAACTAAAGGAAGAACTGGGCATAGGAGATAAAACCTTGACGAAATGGGAAGGTGCAGGACTACCGCAGTATATACCGCCTATTGAAGATACTAGAAAAGCGTATTATAAAATCTCAGATGTTTTAAAGTTTTTGGGGGTAGATGATGGCAAAGACTAAAATATATTTTTGGTTAAAAGTTGATAAGAAGTTTTTTGATAATCTTTTTATTAAACGACTTAAAAATATGCCTGGTGGCTACACTATGACAGTGATTTATATCCGTCTTATGTTAGAAAGTTTAGAAGATGATTGTATTTTGTACTATGAGGGGTATTTTGATAATTTGGTACAGGAGCTAGCTTTAAAATTGGATGTGTCCGAGGATGATATAAATATGACAGTTGCATATTTTACAAAATGCGGACTGATTCAGATAGACGATGATGGACATGCTACATTATCACAAGCAAAAGCCCTGGTTGAGAGTGAAACAAACTGGGCAAAATACAAGCGAGAACAAAGAAAAAACAGTCAAGATTTACCAAAATTGGATAATGTCCAAAATAAAAAGACTATTTCCAACTCACGTCCAACAGAGATAGAGAAAGAGAATAGAGTTAATAGTAAGAGTAATAATTTATATTTAGATAATATATTGTCGGGAAATCCCGACTACAATTTTCCTACTTGGCTTGAAGAAACAGCTATAAAAGATTTAGAGAAAACAAAACATAAAGAACTTTGGATTCCTATTGCTTATCTGAATCAAGTAGCTAATAAGAGGTATAAGTTTGTTGATAAGACAAAAAGGCTTTTACTAGCACGATTCAAAGAAGGCTATACACTGGAAGATTTTAAACAGGTGATAGATATTAAAACGGCAGAATGGAAGGATAGTCCTGAATTTTCTAAGTATCTGAGACCAGAAACACTTTTCGGATCTAAGTTTGACGGTTATTTGAATCAAAAACCTAAAACCATAAAAGGGAAGTCTGAAGATAACTTCCCAGACCTACCATTTTAGGAGTTGCAAAGATGAAGGAACAATTTAAAGAATTTAATAACAGAAAAATATCGGATAAAGTTTGCGATATTCACCAGGTAAATTACTGGGAAATTTCTGTACCAGTGTTAGGGAGTTCAGAAAGAAAAGTACAAGCATTTTGCCCGGAGTGCGTGAAGGGAGAGATTAAACAGAAAGAGAAAGACCTATTGCAGCAGTTCGAGGACAGACAAGCCTACTTTAAAACTTATGATGTCTTAATGCGTGATAGTACGATTCCTAACGAGTTGAAAGGAGCGACGTTTGAGAATTTCTTTGTTAAGACGACAGAGGAAGGTCAGATGTTAGAGTTTGTAAAGGGGCAAGTCCAGAAGTATCTTGCAGGTATGACAGGAAATACCTTAATCAGCGGTAGCACAGGAATAGGGAAAAGTCATTTATCTCTTGCCCTGGCCAAAGAAATCAATGAGAGCTTCAGAGAGAAGAACGAGCCTAAGAGTGTCTTGTTTGTCAGCTTAACCGAGATTATCAAGCAGATAAAAGAAGGCTGGACTTATGGAAGAAATGCAAACTTAACAGAGTATGAGGCGGTTAAAAAGTTAGTTGATGTAGATTTTCTAATCATCGATGACCTGGGGGCAAAAAATGGGACGGTAACACCTAAGAGTGACTGGGAACAGGATTTCTTGTTTGATATTATCAACAATCGAGAAACTACGATTTTCAACACGAACCTAGATAGTAGTGAACTGCGGACTGTTTACAATGCTAGAAATTCAAGTAGAATTTTGAAAGGTTTAGAAGGGAACACTTTCAAGGCTTTTACGATCAAAGATAAAAGATACACTATAAACACAGTGAGGGGAGAATATCAATGAATGATGATAAAATGCGATTTGCAACAGAAAAAGGCTTTGTTGTATACGAAAAACGTGGTATAATAGAGATAGAAAAAGTTCCAAGTTTTGGAGAAATTACTTTATTCTATTCAGATGGGAAATTTACTCATCTAGTCAAAAAAGAAACTAAAAAATAAGTCTATTGAGAACAACTCAGGGACATACCGTAAGCATATAATGCTAGTGGTATGTCCCTTTTTGTTTGCATAGAAAGGGGGTGAGGGAGATGTCAGGAGATACTTCTTTAGGGTATGTAGTAGCCAATAAGTTTTCTATGGATCCAGATAAAAGACAGAAAATCTTTTCTCAATGTAAAAAAGAAGATAATAGCTTAGAACAACGGAAACAAGAAATACTAGAAAAATATGCTAACAAACAAGACAAATCAAAATCTAGAAAAAATGATTCTAAAGGCTCGGAGAGTTATAAAAGAAAAACTAAGAGCAAAGAATTTTAGAAAAAATTATAAACAAAAATCAGATATTAAAAGATGAAGGAGCAAAAAATGACAACTAACTTAGCTAAACAAAAAGAAAATTTAGAAGCTTATATCCGAAGTACAGGTTATAACACTAGAGGGATGAACGTAGAAAATAATCATGTACTCATTGAAAAACCAATCCTTGATAGTTATGGAGATGAACATCAACGTAAAGAGCTGGTTGATCTAGTAAATGTTATTGAGACTCGTACCCGTGGTGGGAAGTATGAAGTAACTGACTTTGAATCTGATTCATTACAAGAAGTTAGCGAAAATTCGGTTGAGAGAACAGAAGCAGATAAAAAGAAAACTATCAGCGTTGATTACTTAGTTAAATTATTCAGTGGAAAACTTGATTTTTCACAGGAACAATTAGATGATGGCCAATATAATTTAACGGATTTTCTTGGTAAGAGGATTATTAAATTAAAACGTAGAACACGAAATAGAGAGATTGGGAAAATTCTCCAAACTGCGAAAGTACAGACCGCTACAAGTCTGGACGACTTGAAATCTATTGTTTCTTTAATCAATCCAGAGCGCAATGTATCTATTGTTATTAGTCAATCACTATTTAGTGTCTTAGAAAAAATGAAAGACACTTCAGGAAATTATCTTCTTAAAGTTGATAAAGAGACAGGGACAAGTGAAACATTCTTTGTAGATAACTTTTTAATTGTAGATGATACGACATTAGGGAACAAAGGCGACAAAAAAGGCTTTATCGGAGATCTAGAAAACTTTGTTACTCTGTTTGATCGCAAGAAAGATACACTTAGTTGGGTGAATGCGAATGACTATTTTGGGAAACGGTTGATTTTACATACCCGATTTGATGTAAAAAAAGTTGAAGAAGATTGTGGTTACTTTATTCAATGGAACTAGGAGAAAGAAATGGATATTAATCAAGTATTTGAAACACTGGATGATATAGATAATAAAAAAAGTAAGATTAATTCAGCACGAGAACAGTTAAGCGAAAAAAGGAAAAGCCTGTTAGGCAATCAAGCAGTTTCATTTGAGAACATAGATTCTTTTTTGTCAAATAACTTAGAATCTTTAGAGCAGCTGGAAAAGATGGAAAAAGCTATTGATGGCCTTCAGGAAAAATTTGATAGTGATTTTTCAGAAGCTAATGCAGTCATCTTTGAATACATTTTTAAAGAGACTAAGCAACGGATGGAAACTAAGAAGATCTATAAACAATACCGAAACAAACTTAGACGAATTCTGGACGCATATGATGAAATTCAAGAACTGAAGAAGGATGTAGAAGAAATCCATACAGGTGTAGTCAGAGAAATAAGTCAGAGACATTCTCTATCGCCGTATCGAACAGAAGTAAGTCCGCTTACTGTTCTACCATTCTTAACCCCTGATTCTAGCGGATGGATGAATTTTTCTAAGGAATATCGGGACATCAAAGTGTATCTAGAAAAATAGGGAACAAATTAAGTAAGGCTAGTGATATATGGCTCAAACAAAAGAAATATCGCTAGTCCTACTTTTATGCTTTACTAAGTTTCACATAACAAAGTAAGCATAAACTGAAAAGAAGTAATAGCTTGAAAGCAAGGTATATCAGAGGTTTACAGAATGGAGTGAGTTTCACAGAATGTAAGATATGAGAAACTGAGGGGATAAATTAAAGAAATTTCCCTTGAACTTGTCATATTGAAGAGTTGTCAAACTTAAAACAATGATACCTGGTAAGTGGAGTGTTGGAAGGCTTTTAGCGCTTTTTGTCAGTTTGACAGAATTTACAATTTGACAAATTGAAAGATAAAAAATTTTTTAAATTTAAGTGGAGGTACTTGCCTATGTACGAGTTGAGTAACAGAGACCTGGACGGGATAGATATTGAGTTAGGACGATATAGAACGCTTGCTAATAAAATTTATTTGAGAAGACAGGAACTAATACATAATAAGAAACATAGCGCTGAAGATTGTACTGGTGGGAAAAGCAAGACAGTATATAGTCCTACTGAAGCAACCATCATTAGAATTGAAGAAGACCAAACGCTAAGATATTTAGAAGGCTTTAAACTAGTTGTAGATACCTTGATGGAAAACTTAATTGAAAGTGATCTAGTCATTTTTAAAATGAGATATTTAGAAGCTGGTGCGACTTGGGAAGACGTGGCAGAGAAACTAAATAAAACTACTCGTTATATAAATAGCCGTAGAAAGGTAATCGCTAAAAGATTTGTTGAGTTGAAAGGATATTGACTCCCCCCACCTTTTAAAAAATCTTTCTGGCCAGTAGGGTACCGGTGAAGGGAACTTTTTCCAAGTCGGAGACCTCCAGACAAAAAGGGGGTAAAAACTAGCCAATTTTGAGTAAAATGCAAGATTTACATTGAGTTTTAAAATTCAAGTTAAACTTCAGTCTGTCCTTGCTTTGTTGTATACGGACTAATTGAGTCTTAATTAAAAATAAATCCACAACGACTGATTTTTTTGGTAATACTTAATCAACAACATTGAATAATAAGTAAAAAAGGGATATAATTAGTTCAAAGTATTAATTTATCTCTTGAAAAACTACATTATACAATTAGGAATTGCAGATATGATTAAATCATTGTTTGATTAAAGTATGGAGGGGAATATGCAATTTAACGTACATGGGAATCTAGAGGGTGGCGTAATTGATGTACGAGAAAAATCAGAAATTGAAGATTTTTTAGTGAATGGCTTTCGAACTTCAACTACACGTCATAGAAATTTTGAATCATTTTGTAGTTTTTGGAGTGAATTAGATAAAAATAAAGTAACTAGAGTCTGGATTGATGGCAGTTTTTGTTCCAACAAGGTGGATCCAAACGATATTGATTGTGTTGTATTTATTGAGCCAGATCCCAATAATTGCGAATACTTTCAATTATTAAGGAATAAACATGAAGAGTTATTAGATAAATATTTAGATGTTTATGTTTGTTGGGATAAAAATTTCTTTGTTCAGTTTTCTAAAGAATGGTATGAAATAGATTACCAGGAAACCTATTGGTTAGGGAAATTTGGTTTTGACAGAAATCATAACCCTAAAGGAATTATCGAGTTAGATAAGGAGGTGGTTTTATGAGTACAGAATTAAAAATACTTGAAGATAGAGCGAATAAAGTTTCTAATGATGAATTAAGAGTTATGTTGCATATGGGACTTGAATCAATGAGAGAATTTGAAGAAGCGATAAATTCAAGCAATGTTAAGAGTATGCTTTCTATCAGATTGCTTTCAGAAAATCTTCCTTCTGGACAAATTGGGTTAAGACAACTGTCAGAAACTCTCAAATCAGTCGAGAGTATTCAAGAAAATGGGATAGCATCGTGTATTGGATTTGAAGGAAAGCGAGGACAGATTCCAAAAGATATTCTAAATCGGAATGAACTTATAATTACTTCTACCAGAGCAGGTTCATTTATAATTGATTTGGGATTAAAAACTAATCAACTTTCAATCTTCGATCGTGAAAATAATATAGCAATAAATGTAATGAATGATGTATCTGATTTGCTTGAAGGAACAATTGATATTCCAGAATTTGTTGAGACATATAGTTCAAGAACTTTTAATTCTGTGAAACAATTAGTATCTAGATTGAATAAAGAAAAACTTGGGATAGAGATTCAAGATAAGCTAAATAATTCTAATAAGCTATTTGCTAAAGAGCAGATAGTAGAGATTAACAAAAAATTTAAGGATACTCATATAGAAAAACAAGAAAATATCATAGTTCAGGGGAAATTAATCAAGGTTGACTTATCTACTCAGAAAATAACTTTGGATACTCAAGAAGGGATTGTGAATGTAAAGGTCAACGATCCAGAAATAAAATCACTTCATTTAACTACAAATGAAGAATATCAAATTAAGACAAGTGTAAAAGTAGTTATTAGACGTACACAACATACTTTCACTTATGTAACTTCATCAGTTAGAAATATAGTAGAAATATAATCCTAATTATCTAATAAAAATAATTAGAGTAAAAAAGGGTAACTGTCAAAGATAGTTACTCCTTTATTTTTTGCGAATAGTAGAGGAAGAAACGAAAGTTCTAAATATTAAATTTGCAAGTATTAAGAAAACTAGACTAGGCTTTGAACACCACGTAGAAGTGACTTTTAGTACATCAATACAAAAAAATTACACCTCAACAGTGCGTCAGTCGGCACAAATGTGCGAAATGGAAATGCTGAGGAAGATATGCTATAATATTACTAGGTATTAAAAAAGCACGTTTGACCGTGCTAGTTTCTTGCCTGCTGAACTCGTCAATATTACGCCCATTTTAGGGCTCTTTTTTGTGGACTTTTTTAGGAACTATCAAGAAAAACTAAGGCGATTTAATGCCTAAATGTTTTTAAAGAAAGTCAGTATTTTCAAGGGCTGAGCCCTAAAAATTTGACTTATAGAGTGTTAAATGATAGTATAGTCAAAGATAGTCAAGGTTCAAAGAAGGAGTTTGATTTACTATGAGATTTAAAAATACATCAGATCATATCGAAGCCTATATCAAGGCGATTTTAGACCAATCTGGTATCGTGGAATTGCAGCGGAGTCAGTTGGCGGATACCTTTCAGGTTGTGCCTAGTCAGATCAACTATGTCATCAAGACACGTTTTACTGAAAGCAGAGGTTACTTGGTTGAGAGCAAGCGTGGTGGCGGAGGCTACATTCGCATAGGGCGTATTGAGTTTTCCAGTCATCATGAGATGCTCCGCGATTTGCTTTACTCGATTGGTGAGCGAGTTAGTCAGGAGATTTATGAGGATATCCTCCAGCTTTTGGTGGAGCAGGACTTGATGACCAAGCAGGAGATGACCTTGCTGACTTCTGTAGCAACAGATCGTGTCCTAGGGGAAGAATCCTCAGCTGTCCGTGCCAATATGCTCCGACAGCTATTACAAGAGGTAGATAGAAAAGAGAAGTAAGATGAACTATTCAAAAGCATTGAATGAATGTATCGAGAGTGCCTACATGGTTGCGAGCCATTTTGGAGCCCGTTACCTAGAGTCTTGGCATTTATTAATTGCCATGTCCAATCACAGTTACAGTGTGGCAGGTGCGACTCTAAATGATTATCCATACGAGATGGACCGTTTAGAAGAGGTTGCGTTGGAACTGACTGAAACGGACTATAGCCAAGACGAAACCTTTACGGAATTGCCCTTTTCCCATCGTTTGGAGGTTCTCTTTGCGGAAGCAGAGTATGTAGCCTCAGTGGTCCACGCAAAGGTACTAGGGACAGAGCATGTCCTCTATGCGATTTTGCATGACGGCAATGCCTTGGCGACTCGCATCTTGGAGAGAGCAGGCTTTTCTTATGAAGACCAGAAAGATCAGGTCAGAATTGCTGCTCTTCGTCGCAATCTAGAAGAGCGTGCAGGATGGACAAGAGAAGATCTCAAGGCTTTGCGTCAACGTCATCGCACAGTAACTGACAAGCAAAATTCCATGGCCAATATGATGGGCATGTCTCAAGCTCAAAGTGGTGGTCTAGAGGACTACACGCATGACCTGACGGAGCAAGCGCGTTCTGGCAAGTTAGAGCCAGTTATCGGTCGCGACAAGGAAATCTCACGTATGATTCAGATTTTGAGTCGAAAGACCAAGAACAATCCGGTCTTGGTTGGGGATGCGGGTGTCGGGAAAACAGCTCTAGCACTTGGACTTGCTCAGCGTATTGCTAGTGGGGGTGTACCAGCTGAAATGGCCAAGATGCGCGTTCTAGAGCTTGATTTGATGAATGTCGTTGCAGGGACACGTTTCCGTGGAGATTTTGAAGAGCGCATGAACAATATCATCAAGGACATCGAGGAAGACGGCAAAGTGATCCTCTTTATCGATGAACTCCACACCATCATTGGTTCTGGTAGCGGTATTGACTCGACTCTGGATGCGGCCAATATCTTGAAGCCAGCCTTGGCTCGTGGAACTTTGAGAACGGTTGGTGCAACCACTCAGGAAGAATACCAAAAACACATCGAAAAAGATGCTGCCCTTTCTCGTCGGTTTGCCAAAGTGACGATTGAAGAGCCAAGTCTAGCTGACAGTATGACTATTTTGCAAGGTTTGAAAGCGACCTATGAGAAACACCATCGTGTGCAAATCACAGATGAAGCTGTTGAAACAGCTGTCAAGATGGCGCATCGTTACTTGACCAGTCGTCACTTACCAGACTCTGCTATCGACCTTTTAGATGAAGCAGCAGCAACAGTGCAAAACAAATCCAAGCAAGTGAAAGCAGACGAATCCGACTTGAGTCCAGCTGACAAGGCCTTGATGGATGGCAAGTGGAAACAAGCGGCCCAGCTAATCGCAAAGGAGCAGGAAGTCCCTGTCTATAAAGACTTGGTAACAGAATCTGAAATTTTGACCACCTTGAGTCGCTTGTCAGGTATCCCAGTCCAAAAACTGACGCAAACGGACGCCAAGAAATACCTGAACTTGGAAGCGGAACTGCACAAACGTGTCATCGGTCAAGATCAAGCTGTTTCAAGTATTAGCCGTGCCATTCGTCGCAACCAGTCAGGGATTCGCAGTCACAAGCGTCCGATTGGTTCCTTCATGTTCCTAGGGCCGACAGGAGTCGGTAAGACCGAATTGGCCAAGGCTCTGGCAGAAGTCCTCTTTGATGACGAATCAGCCCTTATCCGCTTTGATATGAGTGAGTATATGGAGAAATTTGCGGCTAGCCGTCTCAATGGAGCTCCTCCGGGTTATGTGGGCTACGAAGAAGGTGGGGAGTTAACTGAGAAGGTTCGCAACAAACCTTACTCAGTGCTCCTCTTTGATGAGGTAGAGAAGGCCCACCCAGATATCTTTAATGTTCTCTTGCAGGTTCTGGACGACGGTGTCTTGACAGATAGCAAGGGGCGCAAGGTGGACTTTTCAAATACCATTATCATCATGACGTCAAACCTTGGTGCGACGGCTCTTCGTGATGACAAGACGGTCGGCTTTGGCGCGAAAGACATTCGTTTTGACCAGGAAAATATGGAAAAACGAATCTTTGAAGAGTTGAAAAAAGCTTATCGACCAGAGTTTATCAACCGTATTGATGAAAAGGTGGTCTTCCACAGCTTAGATAGCAAACACATGCAAGAAATTGTCAAGATTATGGTTAAACCATTGATTGCTAGCCTGGCAGAGAAAGGCATCGACTTGAAACTGCAAGCTTCGGCCCTGAAGTTGCTAGCTAGTCACGGTTACAATCCAGAAATGGGAGCTCGCCCACTTCGCAGAACCCTGCAAACAGAGGTGGAAGACAAGTTGGCAGAACTCCTTCTTAAGGGGGAACTGGTAGCAGGCAAGACTCTCAAGATTGGTGTCAAAGCTGGTCAATTAAAATTTGATATTGCTTAAAAATGGAGAATCAGGAGTAATCCTGATTCTTTTTTGCTACTTTTTTATAAAAAATAATAAAAAACTATTGACAAAACAAAAATATAGTATATAATAAAAACATAGAAAGTAAAAATATCAAAAATTATAAAAAGGTAAAACGTTTATGAAAAAGAAAACAGCAGTGGTATTTGGAACCTTTGCCCCTCTCCATCAAGGGCATATCGATCTGATCCAGCGAGCGAAGCGTCAGTGTGACCAGGTCTGGGTAGTCGTGTCAGGATATGAGGGAGACCGAGGTGAGCAGGTAGGTTTAAGTCTTCAAAAACGATTTCGCTATATCCGAGAGGCTTTTCGTGATGACGAATTGACCTCTGTCTGCAAGCTAGATGAGACCAACCTTCCCCGTTACCCTATGGGCTGGCAGGAGTGGTTGGACCAGATGTTAGCGGAGATTTCCTATGATGAAACCCAGCAAGAACTGACTTTCTTTGTGGGAGAAGAAGACTACCAGCAAGAGTTATCTAAGCGTGGATTTGGCACCGTCTTGCAAGAAAGAAAGTTTGGTATCTCAGCGACTATGATTCGAGAAAATCCAAGCAAATATTGGAAATACATCGCACAACCCTTCCGTCGTCAGTTTACAAAGAAAGTCTTGATCATGGGAAGTGCCAGTAATGGGAAGACCACTCTGGCCAAGGATTTGGCAAGGTATTACGATGCGCCCGTTAGTCTGGAATACGCGCGTGAGTACCAGATCAAAAACAATGTCCGCGACGATGAATTGACTCCAAAGGATTATTATTATCTCCTTTTAGGGCAGTATGACCAGACCTCCAAGTTAATCGATAGCAATGCCAATCGAGGCCTAGTGATAGCCGATACCAACTCCTTGGTAACCAAGGGCTATTATGACTATTACATGGAGACTGAGGACCAAAGGGACTTATCAGTAGAAACCTTTGACAATCTCTTTGTTTCAATCTTGGCCAAGGAAAAATGGGATTTGATTCTCTTTGTGCAGCCTGTTGGCTCCTATGTCAATGACGGATTTAGAGATATGACCATGGCAGAGGACCACATTCGCTACAGTTTTTCCCAGCATCTGGATCAGATGAGGGAGCGATATTTAACCACCATTCCTTTAGTTTATCTAGCGGAGGATTACCTAGGCAATTATGAAGCAGCAAAAGTGGCTATCGATGCCATTTACCAAGCAGATTAGGAGAAAATGATGAAAACAGTAACTAAAAAAATCACACAATTTATCGAAAACTTTAACAATGTCCATGCTGAAGCCCGCAAGATCGGTTTTGCAGGAATCATGCGCTTGCTATGGAAAGATCTCTTTGTCGGTCGCAGTCTTTTCCAGTGGTTGTATCTCATCGCTTTGTCGAGTGTTCCATTGATCTTAGAGTTCACGCAAAATGCAGAAAGCCATGACTGGTTGAGCTTGTTTGCATCTTGGACTGGTATTGTCTGTGTTATCTTGGTAGCAGAAGGGCGTGCAAGCAACTATCTTTTTGGGGCTATTAACTCAGCTATCTATTTGATTTTGGCCATGAATGCGACTTTTTATGGCGAAGTTTTGACGACTGTTTACTTCTTTGTCATGCAGCCGATTGGTCT
The DNA here is from genome assembly GCA_963554735.1 of Streptococcus oralis. Lineage (GTDB taxonomy): Bacteria > Bacillota > Bacilli > Lactobacillales > Streptococcaceae > Streptococcus > Streptococcus oralis_CX. The sequence continues at coordinate 77,002 of CAUVSV010000003.1, read as the reverse complement.
CTATGCTTGGCTGTCCAATCGTATCAATGACCAAGGAAAACCAGAAGAATCCCACTTTGAAGCTAAGAAATTATCTGTTCTTGACTGGCTCAAGTACTTGGCCTTGACTGCCATTATCTGGATTGGTATGGGCTTGGCTTACCAAAGTATCAATAGTGCTCGCCCTTTCCGTGATAGTGTTACCGATGCGACCAATGGTGTTGGTCAGCTCTTGATGACACGTCTCTACCGTGAGCAATGGATTTTCTGGATTGCAACCAATCTCTTTAGTATTTATCTCTGGTGGGGTGAAAATATCCACATCCAAGGGATGTACTGGGTTTACACACTCAATAGTCTAGTGGGATGGTACCGATGGACTAAGGCAGTTCGAAAGGAGGCATAAGATGGCAGACATAAAGATTCCAGCCGGGATGACGGAAAAAGAATATTATGAAATCCATGCCAGTCAGGAGGAGTTTTTAGACTGGTACTACAAGCAGGAACTCCCTCAATACGAAAAACCAAGCGTTACGGTGGATATGGTGGCCTACTGCTTTGTCGAAGGAAAAATCAAGCTCTTACTGATCCGTCGCAAGGCTCACCCTTATCAAAACTGTTTGGCTTTGGTTGGAGGTTTTATGGACAAGGGGGAAGATGCTGCACATGCCTGTCAGCGCGAGGTGAGAGAAGAAGTCAATCTCGATCTACCTTTGGAGAAAATCGAGCAATTGATGACGGTATCGACCCCCGGTCGTGACCCACGGGGCTGGACGGTGACCATTGCTCACTTAGTGTACCTACCTAGTCGTGCCTTAGACCTCGTTCAGGCAGGTGACGATGCCAAGGATGTCGTTTTCGTAGATGTCGACTTTCAGACAGGAAAATGTTTCCTAGAGGGGGTCGAGCTGGACGAGAGAGCCTTCGCCTTTGACCATTATGCCATTATCCAAGAATCCATCAAACGAATTCAAGGTCGTCTTGACTGGAATCCGACCTTCCTCTATCTGCTGGAGGAGGAGTTCACTGTCTACGAAGGAACTGAACTAGTCAATCTCATCAACCCAGGTCGCCCAATCGTCAGCAATAACTTTCTCGTAAAATACGGCGAATATGTAGAAGAAGTCGGACTCAAACGAGTACCCAAAAAGAAACCAAGAAAAACCTATCGATTGAAATAAAAAGTGAGGTCGGGACAAAGTTCCCGACCTCTTTATTTATCATCATTTTTATGAATGGCTATCTTTCTTAGGATTACTCAACATGTGAGTAAAGAAGTCTTTATATCGATACTTGAGATAGTTCTCATGTAAAAATAACAAAGCGATATAAACAATTAAAAAGATTGCAGTCAGATAGAAGACATCAAATGCAGTTCGCGCATAGTAAGTGGCTGATTGATAAGAGCCAATAGCTCCCAAAATCAACCAAGGAAGATACTTGTAATACTTATTTAGCATAAGAGCATACCTCCTATATTCTATTTCAATGTTATTATATTCCTTTATCTAATGCAATGCAAGCGATTACACAAAGGTGATGTAAAAAATAGGACTTTAATTTTAAAAATTTTCTATTTTTTCGTTTCAATTACGAATAGAAATAGTAGAGAGAAATTTTTTAAAATAGTTTCTCTAAATAGTTGACAGATTCAAAGCCCAATGTTACAATTATATTACAAAAAGATTTCTTAACATTTCAAAAATGTTACAAAGGAGTAGAAAAATGAAAAAGAAAACCTATATCAAATTGATGGCAGCGACTGTATTGGCTTCTACCTTGCTACTGGGAGCTTGTGGAAATAAAAACGAATCCACTCAAACCAGTAGCTCTGCAAAAACAAGTCAATCATCAAGTTCTAAAGCAGCTTCTTCTAGCAAAGAAAGCAAGACACAAAAATCTTCAAGCTCAGCTTCATCTGAAAAGGCTCAGGCATCTTCTGGTCAGTCTTCTACAACGGCAGATCAGTCACAAGCGAAACCAGCACCTGAATCAAGACAAGAACAAGCAGCTCCCAGTCAACAAGCTCCATCTCAGGCACCTTCAACTCAGCAAGGCTCTCAAGACCAGTCTAACCAGTCAAGCTATGATCCAACAACTGACCGCAAACTTCAAGACAAGCAAGCAGAACACAACAAACGCTACAAGGGTGTTTTAACCATGGTCGATGGTGATTTCTCAGCAGCTACAGGCAACTGGAAGGGAGCGAATGGCGAAACTATTACGGTTTCATCAGGGGGCCAATTTACAGTAGAAACTGCAGATGGAAAGAAAGAAAACTATTCTATCAGAGGCTACTCTTACACTCTTGATGATGGTAAGTATAATGCCAAAATAGGTGGCGGAAAAATCATCCAAATTACAACAGGTGCGGATGGTAAAGTTTCGAGTGTTGCCTTGATTCAATAATAGTACCTAGGTTTTCCTAGGATCTAAAAAACCGTAAACTCAAGCGAGTTACGGTTTTTTGTGTATTATGCTTTGTTTAATTGCAAGAGGGCTTCAATCTCTGCTAGGGTGTTAGCTTGTGAAATGGCTCCACGAAGTTTGGCAGCGCCAGATGTTCCCCGGAGGTAGTGAGGAGCGAGTCCACGGAATTCACGAACCGCAATATTCTCACCTTTAAGGTCAATCAAGCGTTTCAAGTGCTCGTAGGCGATTTTCATCTTGTCTTCAAATGTCAAGTCAGGGAGAATTTCTCCTGTTTCAAAGTAGTGGTTGATCTGGTTGAAGAGATAGGGGTTTCCCATGGCTGCGCGACCAATCATGACAGCGTCAGCTCCGACTTCTTCGATACGCTGTTTGGCTTCTTGTACCGTACGGATATCACCATTTGCGATAAATGGAATCTTGGTCAAAGCTTGAGCAACCTTGTGAAGAGTCTCAAGGTCTGCGTGACCTGTGTACATTTGTTCACGGGTACGGCCGTGCATAGCGAGGGCAGAGACACCTGCAGCCTCAGCAGCGAGGGCATTCTCCACGGCTAGGGATGGGTCAGACCAGCCTGTACGCATTTTGACAGTGAGGGGGATATCAAGGACAGATTGGACCTTGTTGATAATAGAGTAGATCTTGTCTGGATCCTTGAGCCACATAGCGCCAGCTTCGTTTTTCACGATTTTGTTAACTGGGCAGCCCATGTTGATATCGACGATATCGGTCTTGGTGTTTTCTTGGATGAATTCTGCTGCGCGTGCTAAACTGTCTTCATCGCTACCAAAAAGTTGGATAGAAACAGGGTTCTCTCCTTCATCGATATGAAGCATATGTAGGGTTTTTTCGTTGTTGTATTGGATTCCCTTGTCAGAGACCATTTCCATGACAACGAGTCCAGCCCCGAGCTCTTTTGCGATGGTACGAAAGGCTGAGTTGGTGACACCAGCCATGGGTGCTAAAACGGTACGATTGGGAATCTCAACATTGCCAATCATAAAAGGTGTATTAAGATTTGTCACGAATGAGTTCCTCCAAGTCGTTTTCATCAAAGTTATAAGTTGTTTGGCAGAATTGACAAGTGATTTCTGCCCCGTGGTCTTCCTCTTTCATTTCTTCAAGGTCTGAATTTGGAAGGCTGGCAAGAGCGTTCATAAAACGGTCTTTGCTGCAGTCACATTGGAAACGAATTTCTTCTTCAGATAGGCGTTTGTAAGATTCGTCACCATAGATAGCCTTGAGAAGGGCTTCGATATGGTCATCGCTTTCCAGAAGTGTCGAGATAGCTGGCATTTCTTGGATGCGTTTCTCAAAGCGGGCAATCTCTTCTTCCTTGGCTCCTGGCAAGACTTGGAGAAGAAAACCACCGGCAACTTCGACCTTGTCGTCTTTATCCAAAAGAACATTGAGGCCGACTGCTGAAGGAGTTTGTTGGCTTTCTGTCAGGTAATAGGCCAAGTCTTCACCGATTTCCCCAGAGATGAGAGGAGTCATGGAGTTGTAAGGATTTCCAGTGCCATAGTCTGTGATAACGAGAAATTGGCCATTGCCGACAAAAGGACCGACTAGGACTTCACCCGTTGCAGTTTTTTTGATATCTACACCTGGATTTTGAACGTAGCCTTTGACGTTGCCCTTGGTATCTGCAACCGTGATGATGGCGCCGAGAGAGCTAGAGCCCAGAACTTTAACAGTTAGTTTGGTATTTCCTTTTTCATTGGCTGCGAGAATTTGGCTAGCGATAAGGGTGCGACCAAGTGCAACAGTTGAACTGGCTTGGGTTTGATGTTTTTCTTGAGCAGTGCGGACGGTTTCCGTGCTATCAAGGACAAAAGCACGAAAGGCTCCGCTTTCTGATATAGTTTTAATAATTTTATCCATAGCTACTATTTTAGCATAAAAATGCTCAAAGGGGGAGTCGTGTGTTTGCTGTTTCTGTGGAATAATGACGAGGAAATCAGCCTTAAAATAAAATGCGAAACAGATTATTTCAGCATTTGAAAGATTTATGCTATGCTTGTAGGAGAAAATGAAAGGGGTAACAAATGTATTTAGGCGATTTGATGGAAAAAGCAGAATCTGGTCAATTTTTAGTCCTTTCCTTTCTATTACAAGATTCGCAGACAACAGTCAAGAAAGCCATGGAAGAAACAGGTTTTTCAAAGGCGACCTTAACCAAGTATATCTCTCTGATTAACGAAAATGCCTTGGAAAGAGGTTTAGAGCTGACCATCCACTTGGAAGATGAAAATCTGCGTTTGTCGATTGGTGCGGCTACCAAGGGGAGAGAGATTCGGAGCTTGTTTTTAGACAATGCCATTAAGTACCAAATTTTGGTTTACCTTCTCTATCACCAACAGTTTCTAGCTCATCAGTTGGCTCAAGAATTGATGATTAGCGAGGCCACGCTTGGTCGCCACTTAGCTAGTCTAAATCAGATTTTGTCAGAGTTTGACTTATCCATCCAAAATGGCCGTTGGCGAGGTCCGGAGCATCAGATTCGCTATTTCTATTTCTGTCTTTTCCGAAAGGTTTGGTCCAGTCAGGAATGGGAAGATCACATGCAGAAAGCTGAGAGAAAACAAGAGATTGCTACCCTAGAAGAAATCTGCGGTGCTAGCTTGTCTTCAGGTCAGAAATTGGACTTGGTTCTCTGGGCTCACATCAGTCAACAGCGCCTTCGGGTTAACGCCTGTCAGTTTCAAGTCATAGAAGAAAAAATGCGAGGGTATTTTGACAATATTTTCTACCTTCGTTTGCTGAGAAAGGCTCCGTCCTTTTTTGCTGGGCAACACATCCCTCTAGGAACTGAGGATGGTGAGATGATGGTATTCTTTTCATTTCTCCTTTCCCACCGTATCTTGCCCCTTCATACTATGGAGTATATCCTTGGTTTTGGAGGGCAGTTAGCCGATTTGCTAACGCAATTGATTCAAGAGATGAAGAAAGAGGAGTTGCTGGGGGACTACACAGAGGACCATGTCACCTATGAACTCAGTCAGCTTTGTGGTCAAGTTTATCTATACAAGGGCTATATCTTGCAAGATCAGTACAGATACCAGACAGAGAATCGGCATCCCTATTTGCTGATGGAACATGATTTTAGAGGAACTGCAGAGAGAATTTTTCATATTTTGCCTACCTTTCAACAGGGGACGGATTTGGATAAGAAAATTCTCTGGGAATGGCTCCAGTTGATAGAGTATATGGCAGAAAATGGTGGCCAACATATGAGGATTGGTCTGGATTTGACATCTGGTTTCCTTGTCTTTTCTAGGATGGCTGCCCTTTTGAAACGGTATTTGGAATACAATCGTTTTATTGCCATTGAAGCCTATGACCCTAGTCGACATTATGATTTGTTAATTACCAACAACCCGATTCATAAGAAGGAACAGACACCAGTTTATTATTTAAAAAATGACTTGGATATCGAGGATTTGGCAAAGATTCGCCAGATGCTCTTTGCATAAAAGGCCTGAATTTTCAGGTCTTTTTTGTGAAATTCGCACAATCTCCTCACATTTTTTTAAAATTTAAAAAAAATTGATGAACAAGAAAGCGCTTTATTTTGTATACTAGTTACTGTAAAGAGGGAACCCCCTCAAGATTTTATCAGGAGGACAGCACATGTCACAAGAAAAATACATCATGGCCATTGACCAAGGAACTACCAGTTCTCGTGCCATCATTTTTAACAAAAAAGGAGAAAAGGTCAGCTCTAGTCAAAAAGAGTTCACTCAGATTTTCCCTCAAGCAGGTTGGGTTGAGCACAATGCCAATGAAATTTGGAACTCTGTTCAGTCAGTTATCGCGGGTGCTTTCATCGAAAGTGGTGTGAAACCAAGTCAAATCGAGGCCATCGGGATTACCAACCAGCGTGAAACAACTGTCGTCTGGGATAAGAAAACAGGTCTCCCTATCTACAATGCTATCGTTTGGCAATCACGCCAGACAGCTCCTCTGGCTGAACAACTAAAAAGCCAAGGTTATGTGGAAAAATTCCATGAAAAGACTGGTTTGATCATCGATGCTTACTTCTCTGCAACCAAGGTTCGTTGGATTTTGGACCATGTAGAAGGCGCTCAAGAGCGAGCTGAAAAGGGTGAATTGCTCTTTGGTACCATTGATACTTGGCTGGTTTGGAAATTGACTGACGGCGCAGCTCACGTAACTGACTACTCAAACGCAGCTCGTACCATGCTCTATAACATCAAGGATCTTAAATGGGATGATGAGATTTTGGAAATCCTCAACATTCCTAAGGCTATGCTTCCAGAAGTTCGTTCTAACTCTGAAATCTACGGCAAGACTGCTCCATTCCATTTCTACGGTGGAGAAGTGCCAATTTCAGGTATGGCTGGGGACCAACAGGCAGCCCTCTTCGGTCAGTTGGCCTTTGAACCAGGGATGGTCAAGAATACTTATGGAACAGGTTCTTTCATCATTATGAACACTGGTGAAGAGATGCAGTTGTCTGAAAACAACCTTTTGACAACCATTGGTTACGGAATCAACGGCAAGGTTTACTATGCCTTGGAAGGTTCTATCTTCATCGCAGGAAGTGCCATTCAGTGGCTTCGTGATGGACTTCGCATGGTTGAAAATTCACCAGAGTCTGAAAAATATGCTCTCAATTCTCACAACAATGACGAAGTTTATGTCGTACCTGCCTTTACAGGTCTAGGGGCTCCATACTGGAATCAAAATGCTCGTGGTTCAGTCTTTGGCTTAACTCGTGGAACAAGCAAAGAAGACTTTATCAAGGCTACTCTGCAATCCATCGCTTACCAAGTACGCGACATCATCGACACCATGCAAGTGGATGCGCAGACAGCTATCCAAGTCTTGAAGGTAGATGGTGGTGCAGCCATGAACAACTTCCTCATGCAGTTCCAGGCTGACATTTTGGGAATCGATATTGCCCGTGCTAAAAACTTGGAAACAACTGCCCTAGGTGCAGCCTTCCTGGCAGGATTGTCAGTGGGTTACTGGAAGGATTTGGATGAGTTGAAACTCTTGAATGAGACAGGAGAACTCTTCGAACCATCGATGAACGAATCTCGTAAGGAACAACTTTATAAGGGCTGGAAGAAGGCTGTGAAAGCAACTCAAGTCTTTGCGGAAATCGATGACTAATACTGGAAGAATAAAGCGACTCAGTTAGAAAGTGTGTAAATATGGAATTTTCAAAGAAAACACGAGAATTATCAATTAAAAAAATGCAGGAACGCACCCTGGACCTCCTGATTATTGGTGGTGGGATTACCGGTGCTGGGGTAGCCTTGCAGGCGGCAGCCAGTGGTCTTGATACTGGTTTGATTGAAATGCAGGACTTCGCAGAAGGGACATCCAGCCGTTCAACAAAATTGGTCCACGGAGGCCTGCGTTACCTCAAACAATTCGACGTAGAAGTGGTATCAGATACAGTTTCTGAACGTGCGGTGGTTCAACAAATTGCTCCACATATTCCAAAACCAGATCCAATGCTCTTGCCAGTTTACGATGAGGATGGAGCGACCTTTAGCCTTTTCCGTCTCAAAGTAGCCATGGACTTGTATGACCTTTTGGCAGGTGTTAGCAACACACCAGCTGCTAACAAGGTCTTGAGCAAGGATCAAGTCTTGGAACGCCAGCCAAACTTGAAGAAAGAAGGTTTGGTAGGAGGTGGGGTTTATCTTGACTTCCGTAACAACGATGCGCGTCTCGTGATTGAAAACATCAAACGTGCCAACCAAGACGGTGCTCTCATTGCCAACCATGTTAAGGCAGAAGGCTTCCTCTTTGATGAAAATGGCAAGATTACAGGTGTTGTAGCTCGTGATTTGTTAACAGACCAAGTCTTTGAAATTAAGGCTCGTCTGGTGATTAATACAACAGGTCCTTGGAGCGACAAGGTGCGTAATTTGTCTAATAAGGGAACCCAATTCTCACAAATGCGTCCAACTAAGGGAGTGCACTTGGTAGTGGATTCAAGCAAGATCAAGGTTTCACAGCCGGTTTACTTTGACACAGGTTTGGGAGATGGTCGTATGGTCTTTGTTCTCCCACGTGAAAACAAGACTTACTTTGGTACAACGGATACAGACTACACAGGCGATTTGGAACATCCAAAAGTGACTCAGGAAGATGTAGATTATCTACTTGGTATTGTCAACAACCGCTTCCCAGAAGCCAACATCACCATTGATGATATCGAAAGTAGCTGGGCTGGTCTTCGTCCATTGATTGCAGGCAATAGCGCTTCTGACTACAATGGCGGAAATAACGGAACCATTAGCGACGAAAGCTTTAACAACTTGATTGCGACTGTCGAAGCTTATCTATCGAAAGAAAAAACACGTGAAGATGTTGAATCTGCTGTCAGCAAGCTTGAAAGCAGCACATCTGAGAAACATTTGGACCCATCTGCAGTTTCTCGTGGTTCGAGCTTGGATCGTGATGATAATGGTCTTTTGACCCTTGCTGGTGGTAAAATTACAGACTACCGTAAGATGGCTGAAGGAGCTATGGAGCGCGTAGTCGATATCCTCAAAGCCGAATTTGACCGCAGCTTTAAACTCATTAACTCGAAGACTTATCCTGTTTCAGGTGGAGAATTGAACCCAGCAAATGTGGACTCAGAAATCGAAGCCTTTGCTCAACTTGGAGTTTCACGTGGTTTGGATAGCAAGGAAGCCCACTATCTTGCAAATCTTTACGGTTCAAATGCACCGAAAGTCTTTGCCCTTGCTCACAGCTTGGAACAAGCGCCAGGACTCAGCTTGGCAGACACTTTGTCACTTCACTATGCAATGCGCAATGAGTTGGCTCTGAGCCCAGTTGACTTTCTTCTTCGTCGTACCAACCACATGCTCTTTATGCGTGATAGTTTAGATAGCATCGTTGAGCCAGTTCTGGATGAAATGGGACGATTCTATGACTGGTCTGATGAAGAAAAAGCAACTTATCGTGCGGATGTTGAAGCAGCCCTTACTAACAACGATCTAGCGGAATTGAAAAATTAAGAGAAACTAGAAGAGAGGGAGACAAGCCTTCCTTGCCTTCTCTCTCCTTCTTTTAAATGGAGACAAAGATATGATGAAAGAATTATTTGGAGAATTTTTGGGGACCTTAATCCTGATTCTCCTAGGAAATGGTGTTGTTGCAGGTGTGGTTCTTCCCAAAACTAAGAGCAACAATTCAGGATGGATTGTGATTACTATGGGATGGGGAATTGCTGTAGCCGTTGCGGCCTTTGTATCTGGCACGCTCAGTCCAGCCCACCTAAATCCAGCTGTGACGTTTGCTATGGCCTTAAAAGGAACACTCTCTTGGGGTTCTGTTTTCCCTTATATCCTAGCCCAATTCGCAGGAGCGATGGTGGCTCAGATTTTGGTTTGGTTGCAATTCAAACCACATTATGAGGCAGAAGAAAATGCAGGGAATATCTTAGCGACCTTTAGTACTGGACCAGCAATCAAGAATACAGTATCCAACTTGATCAGCGAAATCCTTGGAACCTTTGTTTTGCTCTTGACAATCTTTGCCTTGGGGCTCTATGACCTTCAAGCAGGATTAGGGACCTTTGCAGTAGGAACATTGATCGTCGGTATTGGTCTTTCACTAGGTGGGACAACGGGTTATGCCTTGAACCCAGCTCGTGACCTTGGACCTCGTATCATGCACAGCATCTTGCCAATTCCAAACAAGGGAGACGGGGACTGGTCCTATGCTTGGATTCCAGTTGTAGGACCTATTGTTGGTGCGGCCTTAGCAGTTCTCGTATTTTCACTTTTCTAAGATAAAAGAGTTATTGGCAACAGAGTTTGAGATGGAAATCTCAGGCTCTTTTTTGATGGCCAAAACATTAATATTTTAACTTATCTTAAAATAAGCTAAAACCAATTTTTAAGTTATGGTAAACAGTTGAAAAAAAGGTTGATAAAGTGGTAAAATGTTAGGAAGATAAGATGCTAACAATACATACTGATAGTTAATAGAAACAATATATTAATGGATAGCTTATGAAAAAACAACGAAATTTACATGTATTCTTAGGCCGGACGGCTCTATATTTTGTAATCTTGCTTGGTTTGCTTTATTTTTTTAGTTACCTTGGTCAGAGCCAAGGCACCTTTATTTATAATGAGTTCTAGTTTAAAGGAGAAGAGGAACAGTGTCTAATAAACCGATAAAAGATATGATTGAAACGATTGAGCACTTTGCTCAAACGCAACCAACATATCCTGTCTACAATGTTTTAGGTCAAGAACATACTTATGGTGAACTGAAGGCTGATTCGGATAGTTTGGCTGCAACTATCGACCAACTAGGCTTGCCTGAGAAATCTCCAGTCGTCGTTTTTGGTGGTCAGGAATATGAGATGCTGGCTACCTTTGTTGCGCTGACTAAGTCGGGACATGCCTACATTCCAATTGATAGCCATTCGGCCTTGGAACGAGTTTCTGCTATCGTAGAAGTTGCAGAGCCAAGTTTGATTATTGCCATCTCGGATTTTCCATTAGAGCAAACTAGCACACCAATGCTGAATTTAGAGCAAGTCCATGAAGCTTTTGCTCAAGCTTCTAGCTACGAGATGACCCATCCAGTCAAGGGAGATGACAACTACTACATCATCTTTACTTCTGGTACGACTGGTAAGCCTAAGGGAGTGCAGATTTCCCATGATAATCTCCTCAGCTTTACCAACTGGATGATTACAGATAAGGAATTTGCGACGCCAAGTCGTCCACAAATGCTGGCTCAGCCACCTTATTCTTTTGACCTATCTGTCATGTACTGGGCGCCAACCTTAGCACTGGGTGGTACGCTTTTCGCTCTTCCATCTGCCATTACTCAGGACTTCAAGCAACTCTTTGCAACGATTTTTTCATTGCCCATCGCTATCTGGACTTCAACACCGTCCTTTGCAGATATGGCTATGTTGTCAGAAGACTTTAATAGTGAGAAAATGCCTGGAATCACGCATTTCTACTTTGATGGTGAAGAATTGACGGTCAAAACTGCTCAAAAACTGCGCGAGCGATTCCCAGATGCCCGTATTATCAATGCTTACGGTCCAACAGAAGCGACAGTAGCTTTGTCAGCAGTTGCCGTGACGGATGAGATGTTGACGACTCTCAAACGCCTGCCAATCGGCTATACTAAGGCTGATTCTCCGACCTTCATCATTGATGAGCAAGGTAAGAAAGTTCCAAATGGTGAACAGGGAGAAATTATCGTTTCAGGGCCAGCTGTTTCAAAAGGCTATATGAATAATCCTGAAAAAACGGCAGAAGCTTTCTTTGAGTTCGAAGGTCTTCCAGCCTACCACACAGGTGATGTGGGAACCATGACAGATGAAGGCTTACTTCTCTATGGTGGACGCATGGATTTCCAGATTAAGTTTAATGGTTATCGCATTGAGCTTGAAGATGTCTCTCAAAACCTCAACAAGTCTCGCTTTATCGAGTCTGCTGTTGCTGTCCCACGTTATAACAAGGACCACAAGGTACAAAATCTACTGGCCTATGTCATCCTAAAGGATGGTATCCGTCAGCAGTTTGAACGTGATATCGATATTACCAAGGCTATTAAGGAAGATCTAGCAGATATCATGATGTCCTATATGATGCCGTCTAAGTTTCTTTATCGAGACAGTTTACCACTAACGCCTAATGGTAAAATTGACATCAAGGGCTTGATTAACGAGGTAAACAGTAGATGATGGAGCTTTATAAACAGCTACCTCATTTGGAACCTTATGGTGATCTTCAGTACTTTTTATACGTAATTGTTGCGACTTTACCTATCTTTATCGGTCTTTTTTTCAAGAAACGCTTTGCCTTGTACGAGGTGCTTGTTAGCCTCTTCTTTATCGTCACCATGTTGGTCGGTGGAAAGACGAATCAAATAAGCGCTTTGATCCTTTATGTTATCTGGCAAGTACTGCTTGTATCTTTCTACAAAAGGTACAGGAAACAACGGGATAGTAAATGGATATTTTACCTGGTTAGCTTTCTATCCCTATTGCCTATCGTCTTTGTGAAAGTATCTCCTGCTATTCATGGACCTCAATCTTTGTTTGGCTTTTTAGGGATTTCTTACTTGACCTTTCGTGCAGTTGGGGTTATCGTTGAGTTGAGAGACGGTGTCATCAAGGATTTAAAGATTTGGCAATTCTTACGTTTTCTTCTCTTTATGCCGACCTTCTCGAGTGGTCCTATTGATCGTTTTAAACGCTTCAATGAAAATTACGAGACCATTCCTGAGCGGGATGAGCTGATGGATATGCTAGAAGAGGCTGTCAAATATATCATGCTGGGCTTCCTCTACAAGTTTATCTTGGCTCACATTTTAGGAGAGACATTATTGCCTCCGCTGAAAAATTTGGCCTTGCAGACAGGTGGTTTCTTTAACCTCTACGCTTTAGCGGTCATGTACACCTTTGGTATGGAGCTCTTCTTTGACTTTGCGGGCTACTCTATGTTTGCCTTAGCTATTTCAAACTTGATGGGTATTCATAGTCCTATCAACTTTAACAAGCCCTTTTTGTCAAGGGATTTAAAAGAGTTTTGGAATCGCTGGCACATGAGTCTGTCTTTCTGGTTCCGTGACTTTGTCTTTATGCGGATGGTCATGGTGTTGACCAGAAAGAAGGTCTTTAAAAATCGCAATGTGACCTCAAGTGTAGCCTATATTCTCAATATGCTGATTATGGGATTTTGGCATGGTGTGACCTGGTACTACATCGCCTATGGACTTTTTCATGGGATTGGGCTGGTCATCAATGACGCTTGGGTTCGTAAGAAAAAAGCACTCAATAAAGAACGGAAAAAAGCTGGAAAGGGTTCCTTACCTGAGAATCGCTGGATTCAGTTGCTTGGCATGGTTGTCACCTTCCATGTCGTGATGGTTTCATTCTTAATCTTTTCTGGATTTTTGAATGATTTATGGTTTAAAAAATAAAAGGATATAAAAAATGGATATCAAATCAGAAGTTATTGAAATTATTGATGAGTTGTTTATGGAAGATGTTTCTGACATGATGGATGAAGATCTTTTTGATGCCGGTGTCTTGGATAGCATGGGAACGGTTGAATTGATTGTTGAGATTGAAAACCGTTTTGACATTCGTGTTCCAGTGACGGAGTTCGGTCGTGATGACTGGAATACGGCTAATAAAATCGTAGAAGGTATTACGGAGTTGAAGAATGCTTAAACGCTTGTGGCTGATCTTCGGGCCTATCTTCATTGCTGGATTTTTGGTTCTTCTACTCATCTTTTTTTATCCAGGTACAACAAACCATAATCTGACGGAGGAGAAATATTCGGCGGCTTCTGTTAGTGCAGAGAGTTTTAAAGAGAGAAGCCAAAAGGTAAGGGCTCTTACGGATCCAAATATGCGTTTTATTCCTTTTCTAGGGTCCAGTGAATGGATTCGATTTGATAGTGTCCATCCAGCTGTTTTAGCGGAAAAATACCATCGTCCCTATCGTCCTTACTTTCTAGGTCAAGCAGGAGCAGCCTCTCTCAATCAATATTTTGGTCTACAGCAAATTTTGCCAGAAATAGAGAATAAGCAGGCTGTATTTGTGATTTCGCCTCAGTGGTTTACGGAGACAGATTATGAACCCGCAGCGTTTCAGAGATTTTTTAACAGCGACCAATTGACAGCTTTTTTGGGAAATCAATCTGGTGACATTGCTGCAAAGCATGCGGCTATTCGATTGTTAAAGCAGAATCCTAATGTTGCATTAAAAGGTATTGTTCAAAAACTGTCAAAGGGTGAAGAATTATCAGATGTTGATCAGGTTGCTATTGATATTTTTGCGCGATTCAACGAAAAACAATCCGCTCTCTTTGGACAATTCTCCATTCGAGGACAACTCAAGTACAAGGAACACGTGGAGAACTATTTAAAAGATCTTCCGGATCAATTTTCTTATGATGAGTTAGAAAAAATTGTTCGTAAGGATGCAGAGGCAAATACGACCAATAACGATATGGGGATGGAAAATCATTTCTATACGAGAGAGATTCAAAAGGATTTAAAAAAATGGGAAGGATATCAAAAAAATTACAACTTCCTCAAGTCCTCTGAATACAATGATTTGCAGCTGGTCCTCAATCAATTTGCTAAGTCGAATGTCAATGTGCTCTTTGTCATTCAGCCGGTTAACAAGAAGTGGATGGAGTACACAGGGCTCAGCGAAGAGATGTACCAACATGCAGTGGAGAAAATTCGTTACCAATTAGAAAGTCAGGGTTTTACCAATATTGCTGATTTTTCAAAAAATGGAGGGGATCCTTATTTTGTTAAGGATACCATTCATCTAGGATGGTTAGGTTGGCTGGCTTTTGATAAGGTTGTCAATCCTTTCTTGACGGATCCGAAACCAGCTCCAGACTACAAGATGAATGACCGCTTCTTTAGCAAGGACTGGGCTACCTACGATGGGAACATCAAAGATTTCCAATAAAATGAGCTAAAAGTTTGGGATTTGAACCCAAGCTTTTTTGTTTAAATGGCGAATATTTAAGATGCAAATAGGTCAAAAGTTTCAAAATTTTTAGAAATAGCGTATAATATAAAAGAGAAAAAGAAAAGAAAGGGATTTTAAAATGAACAAACGTTCTTTGTTACCTGTCTTGTCGACAGCCCTGTTAGCTCCAGCCTTCTTAGCTGGACAAGTCTATGCTGAAGAAGCAACAACTTCTGCAGAAAGTTCAGCTGTCGTAGCGACTCCAGCTACGTCGGCGACTCCAGCTCCTGTTGAGAGCCCTGCGGTACCGGAAACTTCAGCAACTTCAGAAGCGGTTGCACCTGCAGAAACTCCGTCAGTTCCTGCTGAATCTACTAAAGGCGAAGAAAAGGACACCGTTATCTTACACACCAATGATGTCCATGGTCGTATTGTAGAGGAAAAGGGAGTAATTGGAGATGCCAAGTTAGCGACTGTCATTGAGCAGGAACGCGCGAAATCAAATCAAAATACTCTGGTTGTTGACGCGGGAGACGCTTTCCAAGGTTTACCGATTTCCAACTCTACGAAGGGTGAAGCGCGTGCTGAAATTCTCAATCAGATGCAGTATGATGCCATGGCAGTAGGAAACCATGAGTTTGACTTTGGTTTGGACGAAGCTAAGAAATACAAGGAAATCTTGAAATTCCCATTACTTAGCTCAAATACTTATGTCAATGGAGCTCGTCTTTTTGAAGCTTCTACAATCGTTGATAAAGATAAGACTGTGGAAGGTGATGAGTTTGTTGTAATCGGCGTGACAACACCTGAAACTGCTACAAAAACCCACCCTAAAAACATTAAAGGGGTAACTTTTACAGATCCAATCTCTGAAGTCAATAAGGTCATCGAAGAAGTTCAAGCTAAGGCTCGTGCAGAAGGTAAGGACTACAAACACTATGTTGTGCTGGCTCACTTGGGTGTAGATACCACAACTCCAGTTGAGTGGCGTGGTTCAACCTTGGCAGAAGCTCTCTCTAAAAATCCTCGTTTGAAAGGGAAACGCGTAACAGTAATAGACGGTCACTCTCATACAGTAGAATCAACGACTTATGGAGACAATGTTACCTATAACCAGACAGGAAGCTACCTTCATAATGTTGGGAAGGTTATCTACAAATCACGTCAGCTTTTGGGCAATCCAACTCAGATTCCGGCTGCTGATGCTAAAAAATTACCAGCCAATCCAACAGTTGAAAAATTAGTCAAAGACATTAAACAAAAATACGATGCTGAAAATGCTGTTGAAGTCGTTTCAAACAGCCCTGTAGAACTAAACGGTGATCGTGAAAATGTTCGGGTTCGTGAAACCAACCTCGGAAACGTCGTAGCGGACTCCCTCTATCAGTATGGTCAAACAGGATTTAGCCATCCGACAGACATCGCTGTGACAAATGGTGGTGGCTTGCGTGAAACTATTGCAAAAGGCAAACCGATTACCAAAGGAAATGTCATTGCTGTTCTTCCATTTGGGAATACTATCTCACAAATCCAAGTGACGGGGCAACAAGTCTTGGATATGTTTGAAAAGTCACTCGGATCTATCTTGCAGGTCGATAAAGATGGCAAGAAGGTCTTGGATGAGAACGGACAACCATTGCTAGAACCAAGTGGTGGCTTCTTGCAAGTTTCAGGTGTGAAGGTTTACTATGATACCAACCTACCATCAGGTAAACGTGTCTTGGCCATCCAGGTCAAAAACCGCACAACTGGTCGTTATGATCTCCTAGACCTCGCAAAAACCTACTATCTTGCAACCAATGATTTCCTAGCTGCGGGTGGTGATGGCTACACTATGTTGGGTGGCGCGCGTGAAGAAGGCCCGTCTATGGATGCAGCCTTTGAAGAGTATCTTAAAACCGCTGATTTGACCCAGTATGAAAAGATCAACCCGAACTCACGGACGATTTCTGTGGATTCTACAACTTTTAGTCTGCCGGTAGAAACGCCTCAAACGAATGCGGCTGCTAATGATGCGACTACAAATGTGCCATTGACTTATGAGGTGGCAGGTCAATTTAGCAAGAAGGCAGTTGTCTCAGAAAAAGCTCTCCCAAATACAGGAAGTGAACAATCCATCTTCTTGCTCTTGATGGGAATGGTAGCTGGTTTGGCAGGTATCTTATCGAGCCGAAAACCAAAGCTAAAATAGGTTAAATTTCACATCTAGAAGAGTCTAGGGAAACGTTTTTACGCCTTTTTCCCTTGACTCTTTTTTGGTTTATGATATAATTAACCAGTAAATAATCGGTGACTATCTAAGTTTTTTTACGGAAAAGATAGCTAGGGAAGGAGTAACACATGAGACAGCTTGCGCAGGAAATCGATAACTTTTTAAACGAGGTGATCTTGAGATCTGAGAACCAGCATGAAATTCTAATCGGGCATTGCACGAGTGACGTTGCCTTGACCAATACTCAGGAACACATCCTCATGCTCTTGTCAGAAGAATCCCTAACCAACTCGGAGTTAGCCCGTCGCCTCAATGTCAGTCAGGCGGCAGTGACCAAGGCTATCAAGTCTTTGGTCAAAGAGGGCATGTTAGAGACATCCAGAGATCCAAAGGATGCGCGTGTGATTTTTTACCAACTGACAGAACTAGCTCGACCCGTGGCAGAGGAACACCACCATCATCATGAACACACGCTCTTAGCCTATGAACAAGTGGCAAGTCAGTTTACTCCAGATGAACAAGAAGTCATCCAGCGGTTTTTAACTGCTTTAGTAGGAGAAATCAAATAATGAGGTATATTACAGTAGAGGACTTGTCTTTCTATTATGACAAGGAACCTGTCCTCGAGCACATCAACTATAGTGTTGATAGTGGGGAGTTTGTCACCCTTACTGGTGAAAATGGAGCTGCCAAGACGACGCTTATCAAGGCGAGTCTAGGTATCTTGCAGCCGAGATTTGGCAAGGTAACCATCTCAAAGACAAATACTCATGGAAAAAAGCTAAGGATAGCTTATCTTCCCCAGCAGATTGCCAGTTTTAATGCTGGTTTTCCAAGCACAGTTTATGAATTTGTCAAGTCGGGTCGCTATCCTCGAAAGGGCTGGTTCCGTCGCTTGAATGCTCATGATGAGGAACATATCAAGGCCAGTCTAGACTCGGTTGGTATGTGGGAACATCGTGACAAACGAATTGGTTCCCTCTCGGGAGGGCAAAAGCAACGAGCAGTGATTGCAAGGATGTTTGCTTCTGACCCAGATATCTTTGTCTTGGATGAGCCGACGACAGGGATGGATGCTGGAAGCAAAAATGAATTTTACGAACTCATGCACCATAGTGCCCACCATCATGGCAAGGCTGTTTTGATGATTACCCATGACCCTGAGGAGGTCAAGGACTATGCGGATCGCAATATTCATCTAGTCCGTAACCAAGACTCACCATGGCGTTGTTTCAACGTTCACGAAAGCGACCAGGAGGTGGACCATGCTTAGTTTGTTATCTTATGACTTCATGCAGCGTGCCTTCTTGGCGGTCATTGCCATGAGTCTCTTTTCTCCAGTTCTTGGGACCTTCCTTATCTTACGTCGTCAGAGTCTCATGAGTGATACCCTCAGTCACGTTTCTCTGTCAGGGGTAGCCTTTGGTCTGGTTTTGGGAATTTCTCCAACTATTTCAACCATTGCTATCGTCTTGATTGCTGCGGTCTTTCTAGAGTATCTCCGGACAGTCTATAAGAACTTTATGGAAATCGGGACTGCCATCCTCATGTCAACAGGACTTGCAGTGTCTCTTATCGTGATGAGTAAGGGGAAAAGTTCGAGCTCCATGAGTTTGGACCAATATCTCTTTGGGTCTATTGTGACCATTAGCCAGGAGCAGGTGCTATTCCTCTTTGCCATTGCTGCGGTCGTTTTGCTCTTGACTTTCTTGTTCTTGCGACCAATGTATATCCTGACTTTTGATGAGGACACGGCCTTTGTGGATGGCTTACCAGTTCGTACCATGTCTATCCTCTTTAACATGGTGACAGGGGTGGCCATTGCCCTTATGATTCCAGCTGCAGGAGCCCTTTTGGTGTCGACCATTATGGTCTTGCCAGCTAGTATTGCCCTTCGTCTGGGGAAAAACTTCAAATCCGTTATGTTACTAGCCAGCGCTATTGGTTTTTTGGGAATGGTGGCAGGACTCTACATTTCCTACTACGCAGAAACACCTGCCAGCGCTAGTATCACCATTATCTTTGTAGCTGTCTTTTTGTTAGTCAGTCTACTGAAACGTTTTATCAAATAGGAGAATGAAATGAAAAAACTGAGCTTACTACTAGCTAGTCTATGTGCCCTGTTTTTAGTGGCTTGTTCCAATCAAAAACAGGCAGATGGGAAACTCAATATCGTGACAACCTTTTACCCTGTCTACGAATTTACCAAACAAGTCGCAGGAGATACTGCTAATGTAGAACTTCTAATCGGTGCTGGTACAGAACCCCATGAGTATGAACCGTCTGCCAAGGCAGTTGCCAAAATCCAAGACGCAGATACCTTTGTCTATGAAAATGAAAACATGGAAACTTGGGTTCCAAAATTGTTAGAATCCTTGGATAAGAAAAAGGTGAAAACCATCAAGGCGACAGGCAATATGCTCCTCTTGCCAGGTGGTGAGGAAGAAGAGGAAGGGCATGATCATGGTGGTGAAGGTCACCATCACGACTACGATCCCCACGTTTGGCTTTCACCAGCACGCGCCATCAAACTGGTAGAGCATATCCGTGACAGCTTGTCAGCAGATTATCCTGATAAAAAAGAGACTTTTGAGAAGAATGCGGCTGCCTATATTGAAAAATTGCAAGCATTGGACAAGGCCTACACAGATGGCTTGTCTCAAGCCAAACAAAAGAGCTTTGTGACTCAGCACGCTGCCTTTAACTACCTTGCCTTAGACTACGGTCTCAAGCAAGTATCCATCTCAGGTCTCTCACCAGATGCAGAGCCATCAGCAGCACGTTTGGTAGAATTGACCGAGTATATCAAGAAAAACAAGATTTCTTATATCTACTTTGAAGAAAATGCCTCACAAGCCCTCGCCAATACACTTTCAAAAGAAACAGGTGTCAAACTAGACGTGCTCAATCCGCTAGAAAGTCTGACAGAAGAAGCAACCAAGGCCGGTGAGGACTACATCTCCGTGATGGAGAAAAACCTCAAGGCTTTGAAGCAGACAACGGACCAAGAAGGACCAGAAATCGAGCCAGAGAAGGAAGAAAATACCAAGACAGTTCACAATGGTTACTTTGAAGATGCAGATGTCAAAGATCGTACCTTGAGTGACTATGTTGGCAACTGGCAGTCGGTCTATCCTTTCCTTGAAGATGGGACCTTTGATCAAGTTTTTGACTACAAGGCTAAGTTGACTGGTAAGATGACCAAGGATGAGTACAAGGCCTACTATAGAAAAGGCTATCAGACAGATGTGACTAAGATCAACATCACGGACAACACTATGGAATTTGTTCAAGGTGGTCAAAGCAAGAAGTTCACCTACAAGTATGTCGGCAAGAAAATCTTGACTTATAAGAAAGGCAATCGTGGCGTGCGCTTCCTCTTTGAAGCGACAGATGCGGATGCTGGACAGTTCAAGTACGTTCAGTTTAGTGACCACAATATCGCCCCAGTCAAGGCAGAACATTTCCATATCTTCTTTGGAGGTACTAGCCAAGAAGCCCTCTTTGAAGAGATGGATAACTGGCCAACCTACTACCCAGATAACCTATCTGGTCAAGAAATCGCCCAAGAAATGTTGGCGCATTGATGCAAGAGAGAATCCCGCAAATCTGCGGGATTTTTTGCTAGAAACGATTATCTGAGTAGGTTGTGGGCGCAATAGTACTACAGCTGTACTGTTCACAATGTGATAAAGAAGTCATTTTCTATTGGCTGATTCTCACTAGCTGACGAATGCAAAAGCTACCATTGTACAAATTATAGAATCTTTTCAGGGGATTTAGGAAGGAATCTTAGTCATATTGACGCTGCTATCGCTTTTTGTTATAGTCAAGGAGAGAGCGGTCTGGAAGCATAGTTTATTCACAGTCTGTGGATAAGTATAGAAGGAAATGACATACAACTCAGGGTGTTGAAGTATCCTGATAATAGTTCCGTACATTAGTAACTTGCTAGAGAGCTAGCAGAAACCCTAGTACAGAGTTATTTTACAAAGGTATGTTTAGGGTGAAAGCTTCCAAGTCTAAGAGCTGGATTCTGGAGAAACTAGTTTTTAGGAATGTTTTCTTATCCACAAGTTGTGGATAACTTTGTGAACAAGAGAAAGAGATACGAGATGATGACGAACATAAAACCACATGGACCATTACCAAGTCAGGCCCAGCTAGTTTATTTAGAGGATGAACTAGCTGCCTTTATCCATTTTGGTCCCAATACCTTTTATGACCAAGAATGGGGAAGTGGGCAAGAGGATCCCAAGCGTTTTAACCCGACTAAGTTGGATGCGCGTGAATGGGTTCGGGTGCTCAAAGAAACAGGTTTTAAAAAACTGATTTTGGTGGTGAAGCACCACGATGGTTTTGTCCTCTACCCGACAGCCCAGACAGATTATTCGATCAAGGCTAGTCCTTGGAGGGATGGAAAGGGGGACTTGCTCCTTGAAGTTTCCCAAGCTGCAACTGAGTTTGACATGGATATGGGAGTTTATTTATCTCCTTGGGATGCCCATAGTCCCCTCTATCATGTGGACCGAGAAGCGGACTACAATGCCTATTATCTGGATCAGTTGAAGGAAATCTTGTCAAATCCTGCCTATGGGAATGCCGGCAAGCTCACTGAGGTGTGGATGGATGGTGCTCGAGGCGAAGGGGCCCAGAAGGTCAACTATGAGTTTGAGACTTGGTTTGAAACCATTCGTGACTTGCAGGGCGACTGTTTGATTTTCTCAACTGAGGGAACTAGTATTCGCTGGATTGGCAATGAACGAGGCTATGCAGGGGATCCCTTGTGGCAAAAAGTCAAGCCAGACCAGTTAGGAACAGAGGCGGAATTAGATTATCTACAGCACGGAGACCCCTTTGGGACGCTATTTTCAATCGGTGAGGCAGATGTTTCTCTTCGGCCGGGCTGGTTTTACCATGAGGATCAGGACCCCAAGTCTCTCGAGGAATTGGTCGAAATCTACTTTCACTCGGTGGGTCGGGGTACACCTCTCTTACTCAATATTCCGCCAAACCAAGATGGACTCTTTGACGAAAAGGATATCCGGCGACTGTATGAATTTGCTGCCTACCGTGACGAGCTATATAAAGAAGATTTGGCTTTGGGAGCCAAGGTATACGGCCCTGCTCTATCACCAGACTTTGCTTGTCATCATCTGACAGATGGACTGGAGGCTAGTTCTTGGGCAAGTGATGCAGAGTTGCCAATCCAATTAGAGCTTGATTTAGGATCACCTAAAACTTTTGATGTGATTGAGTTAAGAGAAGATTTGAAGTTGGGGCAACGCATCGCTGCTTTCCATGTTCAGGTAGAGTTGAATGGTGTCTGGCAGGAGTTTGGATCTGGTTATACTGTTGGCTACAAACGTCTCTTACGAGGATCAGTCGTTGAGGCGCAGAAGATACGTGTGACCATTACAGAGGCACAGGCTTTGCCTTTGTTGGCCAAGATTTCACTCTATAAAACACCTACCTTGTCGAAAAAAGAAACTGTTCAGCAACTAGAGTTTTCAGAAAAAAGTCTGGCTGTGACCAAGGGAGAAAATGTCCACTTTACAGTGAAGCGCATAGAATTTAGCAGTCCTTTAGAAGCTAAGATTTCGATTCAACCAGGGACAGGTGTGCATGGTGTCGCCTATCGGGACGAGATTCAAGTCCTTACGTTTCAAGCTGGTGAGACTGAAAAAAGGCTAACGCTACCAACCTTGTATTTTGCAGGAGATAAAAGCTTAGATTTTTATCTGAATTTGACAGTAGATGGTCAGCTGGTTGACCAGCTTCAGGTCCAAGTTTCATAAAAGAAGAACCTTTGCGCGATGCAAAGGTTCTTTTGGTTATGAGTGATTTGGTAACCAACTGAGAGTGAAGGACAGTTGCTCAGCTTTCAAGAGGTCTTGGTGTTGAAGGCTAGATACTATGGTCTTGTCCAATCGGCATTCTTTGACAAAGTTGAAGTGGCTGTGGTTTTGCTCGGCATGGATATCCAGCCATTTATTTTCCTTAGCTAGGTGGATACGGAGGTGGTCAAAGAGAGGAATTCCGAGATCGTAACTTGGTTTGCCTGGACAGGTCGGGTAGAATCCAAGAGCTGACCAGATGTACCAAGCAGAGAGACTGCCATTGTCCTCATCGCCAGGATAGGCTTCCCAGCTGGGGTGAAAGGCTTTCTGACGCAAGGTTTTGATGAGTAGAGCAGTGTAGTCAGTGTAGTCGCTGTAGCGAAAGAGATAAGGTATGTGGAAGCTAGGCTGGTTGGAGATGGCGAGTTGTCCAAAGGGAGCTGTTGCCATCTCGCTCATTTCATGAATCTCGTAACCATAGCCGGTGGTTTCAAAGAGGGGAGCACCCTGACAGGATTTCAAAAGATAGTGGCTGAAGGCTTCTTTTCCGCCCATAAGCTGGATTAAGCCTGGGATGTCGTGGAGAACGCCAAAAGTCGCTTGAATGGTAGAACATTCGGCGTAGTCTCGTCCCCAACTGTAAGGAGAGAAGTCAGGACGGAAGTTGCCTTGACGATCTCGCGCACGCATATAGCCTGTCTCAGAGTCAAAGAGATGACGGAAATTTTGAGAAGAAGTGTTATAAGTGTCAGCAATCTCTGTTTTCCCTAGTTTTTTGGAACAGCTGGTGATACAAAAGTCGCTATAGGCATAGTCAAGGGTGTGACTGACGCTTTCGTGGTGGTCGGTTGAAAGATAACCTAATTCTTGGTATTGAGCTAAACCGTGGCGACCGTTGATGCCAAGAGGATCGGACTTGGTGGCTGTCTCCAGCATGGCTTGGAGGAGCTCTTCTTCCAATTCTGGAGCCATATCCTTGCAGGCACTATCTGCGATAATGCCGTCTAAAAGGGTGCCTGGCATCATGCCACGTTCATCTGGGGCTAGCCATTTTGGGAGGAATCCAGTATCGCGATAGCTATTGAGGAAACCTTCTAAAAAGCGGTGATAGTGTTCCGGTATGATAAGAGCAAAGAGGGGGAAGGTAGTGCGGAAGGTATCCCAGAAACCATTGTTGCTAAAGAGGACACCAGGCTTGACAGTGCCAGAAGTCAGGTCCATATGGATGGCCTGCCCTGACTCGTTCACCTCATAAAATGTCTGTGGGAAAAGGAAGAGTCTGTAGAGGCAGTGATCAAAGAAGGTTCGGTCGGCTTCCCCTGTCTCCACGATATCAAAACGATGGAGGAGGTTTTCCCAGTCCGCTTTCGCACTTGCTTTACAGCTATCAAAGTCAGTTTGAGGTAGATTAAGCAGAGCTTGAGAAGGCGAGATGAAAGAAGTTGCTAGTTGAATCTCGGCTTGACTGCTTGCTAAGTCAATTCGCCAGTCTCCCTCTTCTTGTGTGATAGCAAGAATATCCGTATTCATTTGCAGGGCAGTGAATAGTTTTAGCGTATTTTTGTTTGTCTCTGTTTTTCCTTCTTGACGCAGGGCAAGAGTCCGCTTATCTATTTGTTCTACTGTCAGTTCATCTGCTGCGTGAAGATAGAGGGAGAGGGCTTTGCCTTGCTTTTGCTCCAAACGAATAGAAGCGCCATAGCAAGTCGGTGTGAGTTGGGTTCCAATCTGATAGCGCAGGGAGAAAATCTTCAGATAATGAGGCTGGAAAGAGGCCTTATCCATATCATAGGAGGACTGACGGTGAAAGAGGCTGTCTCCACCTAGCTGGCCTGTAACAGGTGTCAGAAGGAGCCAAGAGTAGTCCCCAATCCAAGGGCTGGGCTGGTGGGTTAATCGAATCCCCTGAAAAATGGGCAGATGCGGATCGAAAAACCAAGCTCCCTCCTGGTCACTGGTCTGAGGCACAAAATAATTCATCCCGAAAGGGACGCCCGTGTAGGGCAGGGTATTTCCTCGAGAAAAGGCGTGTTTGCTGGCAGTCCCAAAGCGGGTATCGATGGTTTCAAGTAGTGTTTTCATAAAAAAGCTTTCTGTTGGAGTTTTTGTTTAGTATAACATGAAATTGCCAATAACCGAATTTTAAAAAGTGAATGCACCTATAAATTTCGGTTAATAATTTACAAATATTCATTCTTTTGTTAGAATGGAGACAATAAAAAAGAAAAGGGGATTTTTTTATGAGTGATTCGGTAAATAATGTGAATAACGAAGAATCTGTAGAGAAGGTTGAAAACACGCCTGTAGAGGATGTGAAGTCAGTTGCTACTCAAGAACCAGAAACTGTGGAAGAAACGGCTTCTGAGCAAGCAAAAGATGACCAATCTGAAGAAGTGGTGGAAGAGAAAGATTCTAAATCAGAACAGAAAGAAGATGCAAAAGCTTCAGCTCAACAAGTAGTTGAAAAAACCAAAGGACTGTTTGCAACGAAACGCAAAGAAATCATTGCAGCTCTTGTGGCAGTAGCCGTTATTATTGTGGCATTTGTGGGATACAATGTTATCCAGTCACAACCAAAAAGCTTGATTGGCGACGTTAAAGTTGAGTTCTCAGGTTATGAAGAATCTGGAACGGTAACTTATAATAGTCAAGATATTGCTGAGAAAGTAGCAGAAATAGCATACCAAAAAGTAGGCTTTAATAAAGACCAGGCAGCTGGTTTGGCTAAAAAAGATCCTATTATTTACGCAGAAGTGTCAAGAGATGGCAAATTGGCGTCTAAATTGATACAAGCAGAAGCGATGATTAGTAGTGTCCATTATGAATTTGACAAAACAAATGGTCTCAAAAATGGGGACGAAGTTACGTTCACTGTAACAACAAGCTCAAAAAACTCACCATTTAAAGCTGAAAAGAAAACTTTCAAAGTTGAAAACTTGAAAGAATATGAGAAGGTATCAACGGCTGATTTGCTCAAAGAAACTCCTGTGACATTTACTGGATTTAATGGGTATGGCATAGCGTCTATTACAGAAAATCCTAATAGAGACGCCTATTTCAACTTTGAAGATAACAAACGTCCGACAAACTTGAAGAACGGAGATACAGTTACTCTTACTGTTAGTGTGACCTATATCAATGAGTTAAAATCAAAAGGAAAAGTTGTTGACAACAATAAGGTTGAGGTGACTGTTGAAGGGTTGAAAGACTTAAAAGATGTGAAGAACTTTGCGGATCTTCTGAAAAAGAATGATGACTATAGCAAGTCTGAAAATCAAAATAGTTCCTTTAGCACCTACACTTTAGAGTCACAAGGCAGTTATTTGAAAGTCATCCCAGAAGAGAATAAAAAATCAAATGGGAAAGTTTCGTTGATAACAGTTTATAAAGTAACTTGGTCAAGTGGCAATTCAAAAGAAGTTCGTTACAAATACTATGGTTATCAAGCTTACCTTTTGAAGGACAATAATCTTGATCTTGATGCTGCTTCTAAAGTATCAAGTTGGGGATCAAAAGATTTAGAAGGTCTAAAAGCTGAACTGGCTACCGAAGGTTATAAGGTTTACGAAGAAAAGAAAAGTGAATAGAAAAGTTGGGGAGAGCCCCAACTTTTTTTTTTCATAAGTTTGTTTCAAAACGCCTTTAGTTTGTGTATATCTTTTGGAGGCGTTTTTTTTTATACTGAACATGAAACTTGTTTGAAAGAGGAAACTGCATGATGATTTATTCGAAAGAAATTGTTAGGGAATGGCTGGACGAAGTAGCAGAGCGGGCCAAGGATCATCCGGAGTGGGTGGATGTCTTCGAGCGTTGCTATACAGACACCTTGGACAATACGGTCGAGATCCTAGAAGATGGCTCAACCTTTGTATTGACTGGGGATATTCCTGCCATGTGGCTTCGGGATTCGACGGCCCAACTCAGACCCTACCTTCATGTGGCTAAAAGAGATCCTCTTTTGCGTCAGACCATTGCAGGTCTTGTCAAGCGTCAGATGACCTTGGTACTCAAGGATCCTTATGCCAACTCCTTTAACATTGAGGAAAACTGGAAGGGCCACCACGAGACTGACCACACCGACCTTAATGGCTGGATTTGGGAACGCAAGTACGAGGTGGATTCGCTTTGCTATCCTTTGCAGCTGGCTTATCTCCTTTGGAAAGAGACTGGCGAGACCAGTCAGTTTGATGAGACTTTTGTCACAGCGACCAAGGAAATCCTTCATCTCTGGACAGTGGAGCAAGACCACAAGAACTCACCTTATCGTTTTGTCCGTGATACGGACCGCAGGGAAGATACACTGGTAAATGATGGTTTTGGACCTGCCTTTGCGGTGACAGGTATGACCTGGTCAGCCTTTCGCCCGAGTGATGACTGCTGCCAGTATAGCTATTTGATTCCGTCCAATATGTTTGCCGTAGTCGTCTTGGGTTATGTCCAAGAAATCTTTGCAGAATTAAACTTGGCTGATAGCGAGAGTATTATCGCAGATGCTAAGGGTCTCCAAGCGGAGATCCAAGAAGGCATCGAAAATTACGCCTACACAACCAACAGCAAGGGTGAAAAGATTTATGCCTTTGAAGTGGATGGCCTAGGAAATGCCAGCATCATGGACGATCCAAATGTACCTAGTCTGCTGGCGGCGCCTTATCTGGGCTATTGCGACATTGAAGACGAAGTGTATCAAGCCACACGTCGTACCATTCTGAGCCCTGAAAATCCATACTTCTACCAAGGAGAATATGCTAGCGGTCTCGGAAGTTCTCATACCTTCTATCGCTATATCTGGCCCATTGCCCTTTCTATCCAAGGCTTGACAACAAGAGATAAGGCAGAGAAGAAATTCTTGCTGGATCAGCTGGTTGCTTGCGATGGTGGTACAGGTGTTATGCATGAAAGCTTCCACGTGGATGATCCAACGCTCTACTCTCGCGAATGGTTCTCATGGGCCAACATGATGTTCTGTGAGTTGGTCTTGGATTACTTGGATATTCGCTAATGCTCTTCGAAAATCTCTTCAAACCACGTCAGCTTCGCCTTGCCGTAGGTATGGTTACTGACTTCATCAGTTCTATCCACAACCTCAAAGCAGTGCTTTGAGCAGACTGCGGCTAGCTTCTTAGTTTGCTCTTTGATTTTTATTGAGTATAAGGAGCGCGCTTTAGTTTCACTGATTCGTGTCAGAATCGCACCTTTACATTTAAAACGTTAAAATTTAAATTTAGAATGAGGTTTTACTTCATGGAAAATGTTGTTGTACATATTATCTCACACAGTCACTGGGATCGTGAGTGGTATCTACCTTTTGAAAGCCACCGGATGCAGTTGGTGGAATTGTTTGACAATCTTTTTGATCTCTTTGAAAATGACCCTGAGTTCAAGAGTTTCCACTTGGATGGACAAACTATTGTCCTCGATGACTATTTGGAAATTCGCCCTGAAAATCGCGACAAAGTCCAACGTTACATTGACGAAGGCAAACTCAAAATTGGTCCCTTTTACATCTTGCAGGATGATTACTTGATTTCTAGCGAAGCCAACGTCCGCAATACCTTGATTGGTCAAGCAGAATGTGCAAAATGGGGCAAATCAACCCAGATTGGTTACTTCCCAGATACCTTTGGAAATATGGGACAAGCTCCTCAAATCCTTCAAAAATCAGGCATTCACGTGGCAGCCTTTGGCCGTGGTGTCAAGCCGATTGGATTTGACAACCAAGTCCTCGAAGATGAGCAGTTCACTTCCCAGTTTTCAGAAATGTACTGGCAGGGTGCAGATGGAAGTCGTGTCCTCGGTATTCTCTTTGCCAACTGGTACAGTAATGGAAATGAAATTCCAGTTGATAAAGACGAGGCCTTGACCTTCTGGAAACAAAAATTGGCAGACGTGCGTGACTACGCTTCGACCAACCAATGGTTGATGATGAACGGCTGTGACCACCAGCCTGTACAGCGCAATCTGAGTGAAGCCATTCGTGTGGCCAATGAACTCTTCCCAGATGTGACTTTTGTGCATAGTTCCTTTGATGACTATGTCCATGCAGTAGAAAGTGCTCTACCAGAGCAGTTATCAACGGTTACAGGTGAGTTGACAAGTCAGGAAACAGATGGTTGGTACACGCTTGTCAACACTTCCTCATCACGCATTTACCTCAAACAATCCTTCCAAGAAAATAGCAATCTCCTAGAACAAGTAGTGGAGCCATTGACCGTCATCACCGGTGGGCACAACCATAAGGATCAGTTGACCTATGCTTGGAAAGTCCTTCTACAAAATGCGCCACATGATAGTATCTGTGGCTGTAGTGTGGACGAGGTTCACCGTGAGATGGAAACACGTTTTGCCAAGGTCAACCAAGTTGGAAACTTCGTTAAGACCAATCTTCTCAACGAGTGGAAGGGCAAAATCGCAACCCACGAAGCCCAAAGCGACCATCTCTTTACGGTCATCAACACAGGCTTGCATGACAAGGTTGATACTGTCAGCACAGTGATTGATGTGGCGACTTGTGATTTCAAGGAATTGCACCCAACAGAAGGCTACAAGAAGATGGCAGCCTTGACCTTGCCAAGCTACCGTGTCGAAGACTTGGAAGGACATGCTGTAGAAGCGAAAATCGAAGATCTGGGAGCTAATTTTGAGTATGATTTGCCAAAAGACAAGTTCCGTCAGGCTCGTATCGCTCGTCAAGTGCGCGTGACAGTGCCTGTTCACCTAGCACCACTTTCTTGGACAACCTTCCAATTGCTTGAAGGAGAACAAGAACACCGTGATGGTATTTACCAAAATGGGGTGATTGATACGCCATTTGTAACGGTAAGTGTGGATGAAAATATCACGGTCTACGACAAGACAACTCATGAAGCTTATGAAGATGTTATTCGCTTTGAAGACCGTGGTGACATTGGAAATGAGTACATCTATTTCCAACCAAAAGGAACAGAGCCTATCTACGCAGAACTCAAAGGCTATGAAGTCTTGGAAAATACAGCTCGTTTTGCTAAAATCTTGCTCAAGCATGAATTGACAATTCCAGTAAGTGCAGACGAAAAACTGGATGCGGAACAAAGAGGCATCATCGAGTTTATGAAGCGTGAAGCTGGGCGCTCAGAAGAATTGACAACCCTTCATCTGGAAACAGAGATGACCGTCTTTGTTGACAATCCACAAATTCGTTTCAAGACTCGCTTTACTAACACAGCCAAGGACCACCGTATCCGTCTCTTGGTTAAGACTCATAACACACGTCCAAGCAATGACTCTGAAAGCATCTATGAGGTGGTGACACGATCAAATAAACCAGCGGCTTCTTGGGAAAATCCTGAAAATCCACAACACCAACAAGCCTTTGTCAGCCTTTATGATGATGAAAAAGGAGTGACGGTGGCCAATAAAGGACTGCACGAGTATGAAATCCTTGGCGACGATACCATTGCCGTGACCATTCTTCGTGCCTCAGGTGAGCTAGGTGACTGGGGTTACTTCCCGACACCAGAGGCTCAGTGCTTGCGTGAGTTTGAAGTCGAGTTTGCACTTGAATGCCACCAAGCAGGGGAACGCTTCTCCGCTTTCCGTCGTGCTAAAGCCTTCCAAACACCATTCACTAGTCTTCAAGTTGCTAAACAAGAAGGAAGTGTTGCTGCGACTGGTAGCCTCTTGAGTCATGCGGCACTCAGCTTACCACAAGTTTGCCCAACAGCCTTTAAAGTGGCTGAAAATGAAGAAGGATATGTCCTTCGTTACTACAATATGAGTCAAGAAAATGTGCGCATCTCAGAACACCAACAAACTATTCTTGACTTACTTGAGCGACCATACCCAGTTCATTCAGGACTATTAGCGCCACAAGAAATTCGTACAGAATTGATTAAAAAAGAAGAAATTTAACAGTTTTAAAGTATTTTATAACTAATGCTATGAGATAGAAAGGGGGGGCGAAAGAGTAAGGATAAACTACTGATTCGCCCCTTTTTATGGGAAGAACAATGACCATTGCAACGATTGATATCGGAGGGACTGGGATTAAGTTTGCCAGTCTGACTCCTGATGGGAAAATACTAGATAAGACAAGTACTCCAACGCCAGAAAACTTGGAGTCTTTACTGAAATGGTTAGACCAACGCTTGTCAGAGCAAGATTATAAGGGCATTGCTATGAGTGTTCCAGGCGCGGTCAATCAAGAAACGGGTGTGA
This sequence comes from Streptococcus oralis, assembly GCA_963554735.1. Taxonomy (GTDB): domain Bacteria; phylum Bacillota; class Bacilli; order Lactobacillales; family Streptococcaceae; genus Streptococcus; species Streptococcus oralis_CX. Next base: position 45,878 of record CAUVSV010000003.1, on the reverse strand, counting down.
TTGAGGGAATCAGTGCCGTCCCTTACATCCATGGCTTTTCTTGGTATGAGGCCCTTGCTCATCATCAACTCCCTGTCCATCTAGAAAATGATGCCAACTGTGTTGGACTTAGTGAACTGCTGGCTCATCCAGAGATTGAAAACGCAGCCTGTGTCGTGATTGGGACAGGAATTGGCGGAGCTATGATTATCAATGGCAAGCTTCACCGTGGTCGCCACGGCTTAGGTGGTGAGTTTGGCTATATGACAACCATTGAACCAGCTGAAAAACTCAACAACTGGTCGCTACTAGCCTCTACAGGAAACATGGTTCGCTACGTAATTGAAAAATCTGGTCAGACTGACTGGGACGGACGCAAGGTTTACCAAGAAGCGGCAGCCGGCAATGCCCTTTGCCAAGAAGCTATTGAGCGCATGAATCGTAACCTTGCTCAAGGCTTGCTCAATATCCAGTATCTCATCGATCCAGATGTCATTAGTCTGGGTGGCTCTATCAGTCAAAATCCAGATTTCATCCAAGGTGTCAAGAAGGCTGTCGATAACTTTGTCGAGACCTACGAAGAATACACGGTCGCACCAGTTATCCAAGCTTGCACCTATCATGCAGATGCCAATCTCTATGGTGCCCTTGTCAACTGGTTGCAGGAGGAAAACCAATGGTAATTTTTACAGGACTTAGTCCCAAACAAGCGCAAGCATTAGAGTTGCTTAAAAAGCACATTTCCCTACCAGATGTAGAGGTAGCAGTCGCTCAGTCTGATCAAGCCTCTATCTCTATCAAGGGTGAGGGTGGACACTATCAACTAACCTATCGCAAACCTCACCAACTATACCGCGCCTTGTCCTTATTGGCAACAGCTCTAGTAGAAGGGGATAAGGTAGAGATTGAAGAAGAAGCTGCTTACGAAGAGTTGGCCTACATGGCAGACTGTTCACGAAATGCAGTGCTCAATGTCGCTTCTGCCAAACAGATGATTGAGGTCTTGGCTCTCATGGGCTACTCAACATTTGAGCTTTACATGGAAGACACCTACCAGATTGAGGGACAGCCTTACTTTGGCTATTTCCGTGGTGCCTACTCGGCTGAGGAGTTGCAGGAAATCGAAGCCTACGCTCAGCAGTTTGACATGACCTTTGTGCCTTGCATCCAGACCTTGGCCCACTTGTCAGCCTTTGTCAAATGGGGTGTTAAGGAAGTGCAAGAACTCCGTGATGTGGAGGACATTCTCCTTATCGGCGAAGAAAAGGTTTATGACCTGATTGATGGCATGTTTGCCACTCTATCTAAACTGCAGACTCGCAAGGTCAATATCGGGATGGACGAAGCCCATTTGGTTGGTTTGGGGCGCTACCTCATTTTGAACGGTGTTGTGGACCGTAGTCTCCTTATGTGCCAACACTTGGAGCGCGTACTGGATATTGCAGACAAGTATGGTTTCCACTGCCAGATGTGGAGCGATATGTTCTTTAAACTCATGTCAGCAGATGGCCAGTACGACCGTGATGTGGAGATTCCTGAGGAAACTCGTGTCTACCTCGACCGACTTAAAGATCGTGTAACCTTGGTTTACTGGGATTATTATCAGGACAGCGAGGAAAAATACAACCGCAATTTCCGCAATCACCACAAGATTAGCCAAGATATTGCCTTTGCAGGTGGTGCTTGGAAGTGGATCGGTTTCACACCCAACAACCATTTCAGCCGTCTTATTGCTCTTGAAGCCAACAAAGCCTGTCGTGCTAACGACATCAAAGAAGTCATTGTAACGGGTTGGGGGGACAATGGTGGGGAAACTGCCCAGTTTTCTATTCTACCAAGTCTGCAAATCTGGGCAGAACTCAGCTACCGCAATGACCTAGACCGTTTGTCTGCCCACTTCAAGACCAATACAGGTCTATCGGTTGAGGACTTTATACAGATTGACCTAGCTAATCTCTTGCCAGACCTACTAGGCAATCTCAGTGGCATCAATCCCAACCGCTATGTCTTTTATCAGGATATTCTCTGTCCGATTCTTGACAAACATATGACACCTGAACAGGACAAACCGCACTTTGCTCAGGCAGCTGCGACGCTTGCTGAAATCAAAGAAAAAGCAGGAAATTATGCTTATCTCTTTGAAACTCAGGCCCAGTTGAACCAGATTTTAAGCAGTAAAGTGGATGTGGGACGACGCATTCGTCAGGCCTACCAAGTAAACGATAAAGAAAGTCTGAGAGAAATCGCAAGCCAAGAATTACCAAAACTTAGAAGCGAGATTGAAAACTTCCATGCCCTCTTTAGCCACCAATGGTTGAAAGAAAACAAGGTCTTTGGTTTGGATACGGTTGATATCCGTATGGGCGGACTCTTGCAACGCATCAAGCGAGCAGAAAGCCGTATCGAAGCCTATCTGTCTGATCAGATTGACCGCATCGACGAGCTAGAAGTTGAAATCCTACCATTTACTGACTTCTACGCAGACAAGGACTTCGCAGCCACAACAGCCAACCAATGGCATACTATTGCGACAGCTTCAACGATTTATACGACTTAATACTCTTCGAAAATCTCTTAAAACCACGTCAGCTTCGCCTTGCCGTATAGATGTTACTGACTTCGTCAGTTTTATCTGCAACCTCAAAGCAGTGCTTTGAGCAGCCTGTGGCTAGCTTCCTAGTTTGCTCTTTGATTTTCATTGAGTATAAAAACAAGAACAGTGTCCTTTGTTCAGAGTGTTTCTCGTGAAACCTATTTCTTATAAAAAACTTCTCCACAAAAAATAATTTGTGGAGTTTTTTCTATAATTAGTAGTTTAACCTGACCTTCAAATAGGAGTATACTAATAATGTAATCGTTATCAAACCTAAAAATTCGATGAAATCAGTTTTTAGGAATAAAAAGGGAGGAAATTATGAAAAAGTTTTCAAAGACCTTGAGAGATAACTGGATCTTTCTCTTGATGGTTTTACCAGGGGCACTCTGGTTGATTCTATTCTTTTACATTCCAGTATTTGGGAATGTGGTCGCCTTTAAAGACTACCATATGACCAGTAATGGTTTCATAGATAGTATTGTGAATAGTAAATGGGTCGGGTTAGATAATTTCAGATTCTTGTTCAGTTCAAAAGATGCCTTTATCATCACTCGTAATACCGTTCTCTACAATCTTGGCTTTATCTTTATCGGTTTGATTGTATCAGTAGGGATTGCCATCATCCTCAGCGAGCTTCGCTCTAAAAGAATGGTTAAGATTTTCCAAACGTCTATGTTGTTCCCTTACTTCCTGTCATGGGTTATCATTAGTTTCTTTACAGATGCTTTCCTAAACATTGACAAAGGGGTCTTCAACCATTTCCTAACATCCATTGGCATGAAGGAAGTCAACTTCTACGCTGACTTAGGCATTTGGCCATACCTTCTCCTTTTCCTAGGTATTTGGAAAGGATTTGGATATAGCAGTGTCATGTACTATGCGACAATCATGGGAATTGACCCAACCTACTACGAAGCAGCAACAGTGGATGGGGCGAGCAAGTGGCAACGTATTCGCAACGTAACCATTCCTCAGTTGACTCCGCTTGTAACTGTATTGACCATCCTTGCAGTCGGAAATATCTTCCGTGCAGACTTTGGTCTCTTCTATCAAATTCCACACAATGCTGGTCAGCTTTACAATGTAACCAACGTTTTAGACGTATATGTCTTTAATGGTTTGACTCAGACAGCAGATATCGGTATGGCTTCAGCAGCCGGTCTTTACCAATCCGTTGTCGGTTTGATTCTGGTTATCCTATCAAACTTGCTTGCAAGACGAGTTGATCCAAACTCAGCTTTGTTCTAGAAAGGAGGAGAATATGGCAGAAAAGAAAATTAAAAAAGAAAAAATCGATAATGTCGGCATTCACTCCTTCAGTAAGAAAGCAGATATCTTCTTTAGTATTATCTCTGGTTTGATCGCTCTTTCTTGTATCTTGCCCTTTATCTTCGTTATCATCATTTCGGTGACAGATGAAAAGAGCATCCTCCAGTATGGATATAGCTTTTTCCCTTCGAAATTTGGTGTAGATGGATTCCAGTTCCTAGCTCAGTTTAAAGATAAGATCCTCCAAGCGCTCTTTATCTCAGTTTTTGTAACCGTAGTCGGAACAGTGACCAACGTCTTCATTACAACCACTTATGCCTACGCCATCTCACGTACAACCTTTAAGTATCGCAGATTCTTTACGATCTTCGCTCTTCTTAGTATGTTGTTCAATGCTGGTTTGGTACCAGGCTATATCGTGGTCACTCGCCTGCTTCAACTGGGTGATACCGTTTGGGCCTTGATTGTTCCAATGCTCCTCTCACCATTCAACATCATCTTGATGCGTTCCTTCTTCAAGAAGACCATTCCAGAAGCCATTCTAGAATCTGCTCGTATCGATGGTGCCAGTGAAGCCCGGATCTTCTTCCAAATCTGTTTGCCATTGTCACTACCAGGTATCGCAACCATTACGCTTTTGACAGCTCTTGGTTTCTGGAACGACTGGTTCAACGCCCTTCTTTACATCAAGAGTGACAACTTGTATCCATTGCAATATTTGCTCATGCAAATCCAACAAAATATGGACTACATCGCAAAAGCAGTCGGCCTATCTGGTCAACTGGGAGTCGCTCTACCGAAAGAAACAGGTCGTATGGCCATGGTTGTTGTTGCAACCCTTCCAATCGCGATTCTGTATCCATTCTTCCAACGCTACTTTGTTAAAGGGTTGACGATCGGTGGTGTCAAAGAATAGCACTTGCTGAGAAACACTGTTTCTCCCTTCCCAACTTCATCTTAGTGACTGAAGTTAAAAATCATTAAATCGTTTATAAGTTTAAAAATAAAAAAAGGAGTTTTTATCATGAAAAACTGGAAAAAATATGCTTTTGCATCTGCTAGCGTAGTCGCTTTGGCTGCTGGTCTTGCTGCTTGTGGAAACCTTACAGGTAACAACAAAAAAGCTGCAGATACTACTTCAGGTGAAAAACCTGTAATCAAAATGTACCAAATCGGTGACAAACCAGACAACTTGGATGAATTGCTAGAAAATGCAAACAAAATCATCGAAGAAAAAGTCGGTGCTAAATTGGATATCCAATACCTTGGATGGGGTGACTATGATAAGAAAATGTCTGTTATCACATCATCTGGTGAAAACTATGATATCGCATTTGCATCTAACTATGTCGTAAATGCTCAAAAAGGTGCTTATGCTGACTTGACTGAATTGTATAAAAAAGAAGGAGCAGAGCTTTACAAAGCACTTGACCCAGCTTACATCAAAGGGAACACTGTAAACGGTAAGATCTATGCAGTACCAGTTGCAGCTAACGTTGCATCATCTCAAAACTTTGCCTTCAACGGAACTCTTCTTGCTAAATACGGTATCGATATTTCAGGTGTCACTTCATACGAAACACTTGAGCCAGTCTTGAAACAAATCAAAGAAAAAGCTCCAGATGTAGTACCATTTGCGGTTACGAAGAACTTTATCCCATCTGATAACTTTGACTACCCAGTACCAAACGGACTTCCATTTGTTATCGACCTTGAAGGAGACACTACTAAGATCGTAAACCGTTACGAAGTGCCTCGTTTCAAAGAACACTTGAAGACTCTTCACAAATTCTATGAAGAAGGATACATTCCAAAAGACGTAGCAACAAGCGACACTACATTTGAGCTTCAACAAGACACTTGGTTCGTTCGTGAAGAAACAGTAGGACCAGCTGATTACGGTAACAGCTTGCTTTCACGCGTTGCGAACAAAGACATCCAAATCAAACCAATCACTAACTTTATCAAGAAAAACCAAACAACACAAGTTGCCAACTTTGTTATCTCAAACAACTCTAAGAACAAAGAAAAATCAATGGAAGTGTTGAACCTCTTGAACACGAACCCTGAACTCTTGAACGGTCTTGTTTACGGTCCAGAAGGCAAGAACTGGGAAAAAATTGAAGGTAAAGAAAACCGTGTACGCGTCCTTGATGGCTACAAAGGAAATACTCACATGGGTGGATGGAACACTGGTAACAACTGGATTCTTTACATCAACGAAAACGTTACAGACCAACAAATCGAAGATTCTAAGAAACAATTGGCAGAAGCTAAAGAATCTCCAGCACTTGGATTCATCTTTAACACTGACAATGTGAAATCTGAAATCTCAGCAATTTCTAACACAATGCAACAATTCGATACAGCTATCAACACTGGTACTGTAGACCCAGATAAAGCTATTCCAGAATTGATGGAAAAATTGAAATCTGAAGGTGCCTACGAAAAAGTATTGAACGAAATGCAAAAACAATACGACGAATTCTTGAAAAACAAAAAATCATAAAATCGATTGATTTCGTGTATTCATTCCTAATTCCTAAAAATGTGATCACTGCCTTCCTTAGTTCTCTAGGGGAGGTAGTGATTTTTAGGATGTAAAAATGAAAACAGTGGTTCTGAGGTTTTATGCGATGTGATACACATACATCTATAGGGGATTTATTATGAAAAAATATCGCCTTCTTTTTAAAATGAGTGCTGTCTTCTCTTACCTATTTTTCGTATTTGGCCTTTCTCAGCTGACGCTTATTGTCCAAAACTATTGGCAATTTTCTTCCCAGATTGGCAATTTCTTCTGGATTCAAAATATCTTGAGTTTGCTATTTATCGGAGTCATGATTTGGATTCTGGTTAAGACAGGCCATGGTTATCTCTTTCACATTCCAAGAGAAAAATGGCTTTGGTATTCGATTTTGACAGTATTAGTGGTAGTGCTCCAGATCTCTTTTAACGTTCAGACAGCTAAACATGTTCAGTCAACTGCGGAAGGTTGGGCTGTATTGATTGGTTATAGTGGGACTAACTTTGCAGAGCTAGGTATCTATATAGCCCTGTTCTTTCTGGTTCCACTGATGGAAGAGTTAATCTATAGAGGATTACTGCAACACGCCTTTTTTAAAGATTCGAGATTTGGTCTTGATTTGCTTCTTCCTTCTATTTTATTTGCTCTCCCTCATTTTTCAAGCCTGCCTAGTCTGTTAGATATTTTCGTTTTTACAACATCTGGAATCATCTTTGCTGGTTTGACCCGTTATACCAAGAGCATTTATCCTTCCTATGCGGTGCATGTAATCAATAATATTGTAGCGACCTTGCCATTTTTGCTGACTTTTTTACATAGGGTGTTTGGGTAAAATACTGGCTGGAGAGTTAGGAATTATAGTTTTTCAATTTATAAGCGAATTTCAGGAGGGAAATGAGTATGACACCATTAAAATGGTTTGCTGGAGGAAGTGAAAGACGTTGTGAAGCGATGACCATCATTGATCATCTATTGGAAGATATAAAGGTTGCGCCTCAACTTGCTCCCCTGAAAAATCAGTTAGTGATTTATCAAAAACGATTAAAGGACGATGGAACCTCTACTCCATTTATTCTGAGCCAAATGAACGTTGACATCTCACGTGTGTTGATTGATAACAAGCTGGGTTTGTCAGAAAGTCAAGCTAAGCAAATCAAAAAATTGAGAGAATTATCTGCGATTCGCTATGGTTACTGATGAAGTGCAGTGGTAGGTCTCTCTATATAATTTTCGGTCAAATAAATTGCATTCGTTTTCTCAAGTGGGTATACTAGAATAGTTGAATGAAAAATTCTGAAAATTTAAGAATAGAAAAGAGAACAAATCTTATGGCAAAAGATATTCGTGTCTTACTTTACTACCTCTATACTCCAATTGAAAATGCAGAGCAATTTGCGGCAGATCACTTGGCTTTCTGTAAATCAATCGGTCTCAAAGGCCGTATCCTCGTCGCTGACGAGGGGATTAACGGGACTGTTTCAGGTGACTACGAAACAACTCAAAAATACATGGACTACGTTCACAGCCTCCCAGGTATGGAAGACCTCTGGTTCAAGATTGACGAAGAAAGTGAACAAGCCTTCAAGAAGATGTTTGTTCGCTACAAGAAAGAAATTGTCCACCTTGGTTTGGAAGACAATGACTTTGACAACGACATCAACCCACTTGAAACAACAGGTGCTTACTTGTCTCCAAAAGAGTTCAAAGAAGCCCTTCTTGACGAAGATACAGTGGTTCTTGACACACGTAACGATTATGAGTACGACCTAGGACATTTCCGTGGGGCTATCCGTCCAGACATCCGCAACTTCCGTGAGTTGCCACAATGGGTCCGTGACAACAAGGAAAAATTCATGGACAAGCGTGTTGTGGTTTACTGTACAGGTGGAGTTCGCTGTGAGAAATTCTCAGGCTGGATGGTCCGTGAAGGCTATAAAGATGTCGGCCAATTGCACGGAGGAATCGCAACTTACGGTAAAGACCCAGAAGTCCAAGGTGAACTTTGGGATGGGAAAATGTACGTCTTTGACGAGCGTATCGCCGTTGATGTTAACCATGTCAACCCAACCATCGTAGGGAAAGACTGGTTTGATGGAACACCATGTGAACGTTATGTCAACTGTGGAAATCCCTTCTGTAACCGTCGTATCCTAACATCAGAAGAAAATGAAGACAAGTACCTTCGTGGATGCTCACACGAGTGCCGTGTTCACCCACGCAACCGCTACGTCTCAGAAAATGAATTGACACAAGCAGAAGTGATCGAGCGTCTAGCAGCTATCGGTGAAAGCTTGGATCAAGTCGCTACTGTATAAAGCAAACAGCCCTTAGGGGCTGTTTTTCTATGCTTTTTATCTAAAAATCTAAAATTTGTTTCTGTATCTTTCAGGAAAATAGGTTATACTATATGTAAACGATTTCAAAGGAGGCCAGTTATGGCGAAAACATTTTTTATCCCAAATAAAGAAAGCATTCTAGGACAACAGGAGGTCTTGACTGCCAAGTCTATCTTGGCCTTGGTGGAGGGCTTGGAGTCACACAGTTATGATGCGGTCTATCTCCGTCAGCCCCTCAATCGTCTCGAGTATATCGAGTGTGGGATTGTAGGTCAGTCGCAATTTCTTTTCAAAGTCAACTATGCGGATAGCCGAAAAGGTTATCAAGTGGTGATTCCAGATTTTCTTACTAGAGCAGACTGGGAGATTGTAGAGACTCTCCTCCAGGCCCTATCGAGCAAGTTGGGGCAAGTGGTAGAAGGGTTAGAAGAATTTGACTTTGAAGCTTATTTCCGAGAAACAGTCAAGAATTATCTAGCTGATAAAGCGACTCGTCTAGTCTATTGCCAAGGGCTCTTGTCCCCTATCTATTTCAATAAGGAATACCTCGAGAGCTTTTTGGCTGAGGATGGATTGGCACGTTTTGAAGAGCTGGTCAAGAAGGTTCAAGGCTCTGATGCCTACCTTGCCAGTGTGAAATTTTACCCAGACGCCCAAGGTAAGGTGCACGGTATCTATCACCTAGCTCAGGGAGTCAAGACGATTTTGCCAAAGGAACCCTTTGTACCAGCTCCTTATACCGAGCAGCTGGCAGGAAAGGAGCTTGTTTGGGAGATTGACCTAGTTAAGATTTCTGGTGATGGCTCAAAAGCAGAAGACTATGAAGCCATCGCTCGCTTGGATTATGAAAAATTCCTAGAGTCACTACCAACAGCATTTTACCAGCAATTAGATGCTAATCAATTAGAAGTACAACCCATCCTAGGACAAGATTTTGAAGGATTGGCAAGCATCGAATAGACATTGTTCAAAAAAGAGTAAACATAAAAATCCCTGTCATTAACAAATGGCAGGGATTTTGGTTAAAAGAAGGTCAGGATGCGAAGGTAGTCAACTGTCAGCGCGAGCTCTGCAATGAAGAAGGGTAAGAGAATAGCGCCATCAAGTAAGACAGCTAGCAGGAATCGATAAAATGGGTCGAGGCTACTGGTCTTACTAGGCTTGCTAATCACAAAGAGATTGCCAAGGGCAAAGATGGCCATGCTTAGAAGAGTGAGGATACCAGCAAATCGTAAGCCACCAAAGAGTGCAAAGAAACTTGCTAGAGCTGTTAGGACAAGTGGTATAGCAAAGAGTCTACTATACCGATCAAAGGCTTCTTGGAATGTAAAGTCGCTCTCTTGATCCAGCACACGTCGGACAGTAAAGCCTCCCAAAATGATGGAAAAGTAAAATAGAGCGCTAGCGACCAGAATCGAAAGCCCGGCAAAGAGATCTAAAGGTGGGAGCTGGTTAGGTAAACTATTGGCAATAGAGGCCATATAGCCGTAGTAGAGATGCTTGATATGATAGATACTAAAGAAAAGATTAATCGAAGACAGCAAGGTGAGTAGGGAAAAGACACTATAACGATGCCTTTGGTCCGTATTCTTGCTGGCAGTTGGTTCTTGGATAGCGTCCAGCAGCCAAGCCCAAAATAGTGCGATTTCTTCTTTTAATCGAGCAGTTTTGCGGGGGTCAATGTCTGGGATATAGGGACTATCTAAAGCCTTGCTGAGGATGCTTTTCTCTTTTGCAGGGTTTTCTTGCTTGTGTTCCTCTTCCTCCTTCCCTTCTCCCTCTTCCTCGGTTTGGATTTCCTCAATCATTTCGGGAGTTTCCTCCTCATGCCTTTCCGACTCTTTAGGTGAGATAGGAGTTTCTTGGCTTGCTTGTGGTTCAGTCTCCACAGTTTCCGAAGTCTCTGGTTGGTCGGGCTGGCTTTCCGATTTCGTCTGAGCTGATTTCTTCTCAAGATCGGCGCTTTCAAACCATTCTTGTGTCATGGTGGAACCTCCTTTTTTATGGTCGTTTTCTATCTTTAGACTAGCAGATGAAAGCGTTTTTGTCAATGATTTCTAGGTGGAGCAGAGTACTCTTCTTCCTCGGGGAGGTAGATATCCTGATTGGCTTTTATAATGAGCAGGTCCTTGACATCTGCTTTTTCCGTTTTATAAGGGTTGGCAAGTTCATTGTCTTTTTGTTTAGGATGTTCTCTTTTTGCTTTACGATAAATACCGCCGTGCTGGGAAGAAATATCTAAATTGATACGATCGAATTCTGTCTTAGAAAGAAAGAGTCTTAAGTCGTGATGAGAGTCTAGTTCAACCTTGCCTTGGATCTTGATGTTTTCAGCATAGATGTGTCCCCCCTCCGTCTTGACTTGACTATCTGTTAATTCGGTATCAAAGATATTGATGATGTGAGGTGTCGTTAGTGTGCTGTTCTTGATAGAACTTTCTGTTAGTCTTAAGAGATAGCCTTTTGTTTTAATTGTCGCATTTTCAAGATTGGCTTGACGAATGTTGGTTTGTCCACGATTGGCTGAGACGGTGATGGCTTGCAAGGTTCTTCCTTTAGGTAGGGAGAGAATGACTTCGTCAAAACGGTGAGAATAACTGCTGGCGATACGAAGTAGGCCTTCGATTCCTGAACCTAGAAAGCGATGTTGGGAGGCTTGTTTGTCAGTGACGCTCAGTGTTTTGTCACTCATGCCAGTAGTCAGATCGTGACGACCAGACACGGAAGGATGATAGGTGATGTGGATCTTGTCATCTACAGACTCTGTGATGGTTAGGCTATGTTCCTCAAGGGCTAAATCAAGTTTTTCCACTTCATTTCCAAAGGTCACTTCTTCGATACGATTGTCATAGACGGGGTCTTTTGACATGGCAAGCAAACTTTGAATACCATTGGACTGCGCACCTACAATGATCATGATAAAACCAAGGATTGTAGAAACCACACCAAAGATGAGAAATCCTTTTGTCGATTTACGCATGTCTATCACCTCTCTTTCCTTTTTTAAGAATCCATTGTGCCAAGCGGACGATTAGGAGGCCAAAGAAACGAGCTACATAGGAGATACCCAGTAGAACAAGAGAAGAAGCACCGATAGAAAGCAAACCGGCCCCAAAAATCAAGATAAAGGCAGATTTGGCTTCGACTAGGACGCTAAAGCTCTCTATGATAAAGAGTCCGCCCAGTAGGATACCCGTCACCGAAACAGTGAAAAAGGCTAGAATGACGGAGACAGCCGCGATAAAAATACCGATGATGGCCATGAGGATGCCGATCCCGACCGGAATTCCGATAGGAGCTACTAGCAGAGCCAGGAGGGCAATGTGTAGCAGTTGGCGGTCATTCTTTTGAGCAGGGGCTTCATTGACTTTTTTATCGAGAAGATCAGAGAGGATATCATGGGCAGCTTCTTTTGGAGTTCCCAGACTGGCAATGAGTTCCTCTTCGCCCTCTGGACCAGCATCGTCAAATAGTTCCTTAAAGTAGTCCATAGCTTCAATGCGGTCAGCTTCAGGCAGTTTATGGAGATAGGTTTCTAACTGAGTCAGATAGTCAGTTCTTGTCATGGCGGATACTCCCTTCTATGATGCCGTTGACGGTGTCGGTATAGAGCGTCCATTCTTCCTTTAGAGTAACGAGCTGCTCTACGCCCCGATTGGTCAAGGAGTAGTATTTGCGCATACGCCCCTGAAACTCTCTAGAGTAGGTGGTCAGAAAGCCACTGGCTTCCAATTTTTTGAGAATGGGATAGAGCGTAGATTCTTTGATATTGGCGATGAGTTTAATGGTTTGACTAATCTCATAACCATAAGAATCCCCCTGCTCCAGTACAGCCAAGATGAGAAACTCGATCAAGGCAGAGGATGTTGGGAAGTACATGGGAAACCTCCTTTATATTATATAAAAATTTTATATATACTCTTTTCAAATATATTGTATCTCAAGTTGAAAGCCCTGTCAAGAAATATGTGTAAAAATTTTACATATAAAAAACTCCTAGTAAAAACTAGAAGTTTAGAGGATGTTGTCAGCCCGATCCACCATAAAGAGTGAGACGGTCATGATGATGTCAACAGCTAGAAGGGCAAGGACAGCTGGGATCCAAGATTGGAAAAGGTCAAAACTATAACCAAACAAGGCAGGACCAAAGGCCGCCAAGATGTAGCCCCCTGTTTGCGCTAGTCCTGATAGCTGAGCGGTCTTTTCAGGAGAACTGGTTTTAAGAGAAAAACAAACCATGAGGTAGGGGAAGAGGGCACTGCAGGCCGTTCCAATTAAGAGATGGACGACTAACCAGTAGAGGAAATTATTGGTTGGATACAAGAGCATGGCAATTCCTGTCATCCCAGCGATAGAGATAATTGCCAGCATGATTCGACGGTGACCATCTGATAGACGAGTCGTCAGACTTGGAACAGTCATTGAAAAAGGAATGCTAATCAGTGAGAAAATAGAAGCGAGGAGAGCCGCATCGCTATTAGAAAGACCAGCACTAACAGCCATAGTTGGCAACCAAGTCATACTTGTATAAAAGAACAAGGACTGAAGCCCGCCAAAGATAATGATAGCCCAGACATCTTTACTTTTTAGAATATTCTCTTTGACTTGCTTTTCTTTTTGGCTTTCTAGGTGGTGGTTGTGGCGATGATTTGGCAACCAGACTAGCAGAGTGACTAGACAGAGAAAGCTGAGAACGAGGATGAGGCCCTTCCAAGAACTAGCTTGGGTGATAGGGACCGAAAGATAAGAAGCGATGGCTGTCGAAATTCCCATGGCAGTGACATAGAGCGTTGTTAGGAAACTAATCTTTTGAGGCTGATTTGCTTGGACCATACTTGGGAGGAGTACATTGAAGATCGCAATGCTTGCTCCCACAATTAGGGTCCCTAGATAGAGAAGGGGAAGATTGAGAATCCGAATGACAGAGCCAACAGTTAAGAGGAGGAGACAGTAAGTAAAGAGATGCTCCAACCCGATTTTTTGTGCCAAGCGGCTTGCAAAAGCAGAGAAAAGAGCAAACATCAAGAGAGGGAGACTGGTTAAAATCCCAAGAGAGCTAACCTCCACTCCTAGTCCCTGAGCGATATCTCCTAAAATGGTTGGAAGAGCAGTAAAAGGAGAGCGTAAAACAGTCCCGATTAAGACAATTCCTAGAACAAAAAAGAGTGATTGTTTTTTCATAAAAACCTCGATAGGATGATTTTAATAACAGCTTATTTTAAGGTTTTTTCCTTATAATGTCAAGTAATGATAGCCAAGACAGATCAATCAATGGAAGTGAAAATATAGTGAAAAGTGACAGATTTCTTTACTAGAATTTTCCTTGATTTGATATAAAAATAGGAAACTAGGAGAATTTGTGATAAAATAGTGGAAGGAAATCTATACATTGGAGAAAAACTGTGCCTGAAAAGCAAAAAATCAGCGTCTTGATGTCGGTCTATGTAAAGGAAAATCCGACGTTTTTAAGAGATGCTATCAAAAGTGTTCAAAACCAGACCTTGAAACCGAGCGAACTTGTTCTTGTTGAGGATGGCCCGCTCACACCCGAACTCTATCAGGTGCTAGATGAAGTGGCAGCTCAGTCAGACATTCCAGTTAAACGGTGCCCCTTAGAAGAAAATCAAGGTTTAGGCTTGGCTCTTCGATACGGTGTTTTACAGTGCCAGTATGACATTATTGCCCGCATGGATACGGATGATTTAGCCGTTCCGGATCGTTTTGAGAAACAGCTTCAGCTAATGGAGAAAGAAGATCTCGATCTCTTAGGCGGGCATATCGCAGAGTTCATTGACAATCCAGATGAGATTGTGTCTTATCGTCGTGTTCCAACTCAGCATGCAGACATTGTGGCTTATCAGAGAATGAGAAGCGCCTTTAACCATATGACAGTGATGTTCAAAAAGGACATGGTCCTCAAGGCGGGCAACTATGAAGATGGCCTTTACATGGAGGATGACCTCCTTTGGCTCAATATGATTGCTGCAGGTGCCAAGACTGGGAACCTAGATCAAATCTTGTGTAAGGTTCGTGTCGGTGCAGGGATGTTTGAGCGTCGAGGTGGCTTGCGTTACCTTAAACTCTATCGTCAAGCTCGCCAACGGATGCTTGAGCGAGGGCAAATTTCTTACATGGAATATGCTAAAAGTGTAGCCATTCAGGCCATTGTTGCACTTTGTCCAGGCTTTGTACGTCAGTTTATCTTCGTCAAACTTTTAAGAAAGAGAAAGTAAGCCCCGATAGACTGAATGATTCAGGTTATCATAACAACAGTATCATCTGACTCTTTTAAGGGGGAGTAAATTCCTATGAATAAAAAACTAACAGATTATGTGATTGATCTGGTTGAAATTTTAAATAAACAGCAAAAACAAGTGTTTTGGGGGATATTCGATATTTTGAGTATGGTGGTTTCCATCATCGTATCTTATATCTTGTTTTATGGCCTTATAAATCCTGCGCCTGTGGATTACGTGATCTACACTCTTTTAGCCTTCCTCCTCTATCAAATCATGATTGCATTTTGGGGGCTAAATGCTAGTATTAGTCGTTATAGCAAGATTACGGATTTCATGAAAATCTTTTTCGGAGTGATGCTCAGCAGTGTTCTTTCTTATGGAATCTGCTATGCCTTTCTGCCATTGTTTTCTATCCGTTTCATTGTACTCTTCATTTTGTTGAGTACTTTCCTCATCTTGCTTCCTCGTATCACTTGGCAGCTGATTTATTCTAAGCGCAAGCAAGGTAGTGGAGATGGAGAGCATCGCCGTACCTTCTTGATCGGTGCTGGTGATGGTGGTGCTCTCTTTATGAACAGCTACCAACATCCAACTAGTGACCTTGAACTAGTGGGGATATTGGATAATGATGAAAAGAAAAAGGGACAAAAACTAGGTGGAATCCCAGTTCTGGGCTCTTATGATAATCTACCTGAATTAGCTAAACGTCACCAAATCGAGCGTGTCATCGTAGCAATCCCTTCGCTTGACCCATCAGAGTACGAACGCATCTTGCAGATGTGTAATAAGCTAGGCGTCAAATGTTACAAGATGCCTAAGGTTGAGACAGTCGTTCAAGGGCTCCATCAACCAGGTAGTGGTTTCCAAAAAATTGATATCACAGACCTTCTGGGCCGTCAGGAAATTCGTCTCGACGAATCGCGTCTGGGTACTGAGATTACAGGAAAGACCATCTTGGTGACAGGAGCTGGTGGTTCGATTGGTTCGGAGATTTGTCGTCAGGTTAGTCGCTTCAATCCCGAGCGTATTGTCTTGCTTGGACATGGTGAAAACTCAATCTATCTCGTTTATCATGAATTGATCCGTACATTCCAAGGGATTGATTATGTTCCTGTTATTGCAGATATTCAGGACTATGACCGTCTCTTGCAGGTGTTTGAGCAGTATAAACCAGCTATCGTTTACCATGCTGCAGCCCACAAACACGTTCCGATGATGGAGCGCAATCCAAAAGAAGCCTTCAAGAACAATATCCTCGGGACCTACAATGTTGCCAAGGCTGTTGATGAAGCCAAAGTACCTAAGATGGTCATGATTTCGACTGACAAGGCGGTCAATCCACCGAATGTTATGGGTGCGACTAAGCGCGTGGCAGAATTGATTGTCACTGGCTTTAACCAACGTAGCAAATCAACCTACTGTGCAGTTCGTTTTGGGAATGTTCTCGGTAGTCGTGGTAGCGTGATTCCTGTCTTTGAACGTCAGATTGCTGAAGGCGGTCCTGTAACGGTGACAGACTTCCGTATGACACGTTACTTCATGACCATTCCAGAGGCTAGCCGTCTAGTAATCCATGCTGGCGCTTATGCCAAGGACGGAGAAGTCTTTATCCTCGATATGGGCAAACCAGTTAAGATCTATGACTTGGCTAAGAAAATGGTTCTTCTAAGTGGGCACACGGAAAGTGAAATTCCAATCGTTGAGGTCGGTATCCGCCCGGGTGAAAAACTCTATGAAGAACTCTTGGTTTCGACCGAATTGGTTGATAACCAAGTCATGGACAAGATTTTCGTTGGTAAGGTAAACGTCATGCCGCTAGAAGCCATCGATCAAAAGATTGAAGAATTCCGTTCACTCAGTGGAGATGAGCTCAAAGAAGCGATTATTTCCTTTGCAAATGAGACAACCCATGCTGAGTAAGAGTGTCCATCTACCTTCATAATGAAACAACTATCGCCAGTTTTCTGAGAGAATCAGAAAGCTGGTTTTTATAAATAGAGAGTATAGGACGTCGGATATTTCAAAGGTTTAATAAGTGCAACTATTCAAGGGACGATGTTATGTGATCTATCAGGAGAGTGATTTCAGACAATCTAAAAACTACCTCTATTTTTAGCTGGTAACATAACTTTGCAAAATAAGTATTAAAATCAAAAGGAGATTTTTGTATGCTGAGTGCTATTAGGAGTTTTTTCAAAGGCTATGCAAATTTTTCTGGTCGTTCCACACGTCCAGAATTTTGGTGGGTTTGGCTGCTAAATATGGTGATTTTCTTGCCCGCCTACTACTCACTTTTTACTGGAGTAGAATCTGATAAAGCCATCAGGAATATTGCGGTCTTCAGTATGTGTATTATTTTGTTTATAGTAGAGTTTGTTCCTCTACTAGCACTGATAGTACGTCGCTTACGAGATGTGGGTATCCATTGGGCCTATATTTTTATTGTATTTGTTCCTTTGGGTGCAGTAACACTGCTCGTTATGCTCGCTATGCCAAGTCAACGATTTGGAGAAAAAGTGATAGAGAATAGTGAAAAAGATAAAGAGAATACGGAAGATTCTCAGTTTGAAGAAATGGTACGAAAATATTAAGATATTTCTACTCTATTTTAAAGCGGCTGAGTCGCGCTTCACAGCAAATGATCCCTTCAGGACTTGTCAATCATTCTACTTTATGGTAGACTCTATGAAGAAAAAATAAAGGAGATTATTGTATGTTTAATGCTTATAAGAACTTTTGGAAGGGTTATGTAAACTTTACTGGTCGTTCGACTCGTTCGGAGTACTGGTGGATTTACTTTACAAACTTATTAATCTGTCTTCCTGCTTATACGAAATATCATGCTGCGGTGTCAACTCGTCCATATAACTTGGAGGCACTCCGTAGTTTACAAGCTATGAGCGGTTTTTACTTCTTTTTAGCAGTTATTCTCATGTTGCCTTCTATCGCCGTGACTGTTCGTCGCTTACGGGATGCTGGTTTCCACTGGGCCTTTATCTTCATTGGTTTGGTTCCTATCGTTGGAGCGATTGCTCTTATTGTCATGCTTGCTTGGCCAAGTAAGAAGGATGAAGATGCAGATACTGAAGAACAGGATCAAATTACTGCTTAAGCATGGAGTTGATTCCTTCTGACAGTAACAAGATATAAAAAAATACTCCTCAACCTAGTTCACTAGTGTTAGGAGTATTTTTGTATGGTTAGAGCTGGCTAATGATATCATCAATGGTACGGGCAATCCAGTCAGGTTGATAGCTGAGCAAATCAGCTTCTTCTCCAAATCCCCAAGTAACAGCGAACTTTTTAATGCCAGTTTCTTGGGCTCCAATCATGTCAAACTTGGTATCCCCGATGATGAGGACTTGGTCTGCAAGGAGTTGATGCGTTTGCAAGGCAAAACGGATGACATCCGCCTTGTGTGGCGTTTCAGGACTAGAGCCGTAAATGCCGTCAAAGAAATGATGGATTCCCAGATTTTTAGTCATATCATGAGCAGTAGGGGTATTCTTTGTTGTAGTGATGTAGAGAGGGTAGTTTTGCGAAAGCTCTTGAAGCAATTCCGTTATTCGGGGGAAGAGTTGGGCTTCGTGGATTCCTTTTTCCTTGTAGTAAGAGCGGTATATCTGCACAGCCTCTGGGATTTGTTTCTTGGGAAGGCATGTTGCAAAACTACTTTCAAGTGGTGGCCCCATGAAACCACGAATGGTTTTGGCATCAGGGCTTAGCACTCCTAGTTGTTCAAAGGTATAGGTAAAGGCATTGTGGATCCCGATGGAACTGTCAACCAGGGTTCCGTCTAGATCAAAAAAGATAGCTGAGATAGAGGGCATGATTTCTCCTAATAGATAAACTTATTCTCCGAAGATTTCTTTTTGTAGGCGACGACCAGTCGGGGTGGCTGCGAGTCCACCTTCAGCCGTTTCACGAAAGGCAGTTGGGAGGCTGGATCCGACTTGGTACATGGCATCGATAACTTCATCGACAGGGATCTTAGATTCGATACCTGCCAAGGCCATATCAGCCGCGATAAAGGCAAAGCTAGCTCCCATGGCATTTCGTTTGACACAAGGAACTTCAACCAAACCAGCAACAGGGTCACAGATGAGACCCAACATATTTTTAATGACAAAGGCAATGGCTTGGCTAGCCTGATAGGGGCTTCCACCTGCAGCCAAGGTCAAGGCTGCGGCACTCATGGCAGAGGCAGAGCCAACTTCGGCCTGACAGCCACCTTCAGCACCTGAGATAGAGGCATTGTTCGCGATGACTAGTCCAAAGGCACCAGCAGCAAAGAGGAAATCCAGCTGTTCTTCGTGACTAAGGTCAAGTTTTTGGATAGCAGCAGTGAGAACGGCTGGCAGACAGCCAGCACTTCCCGCGGTTGGAGTGGCACAGACCAAGCCCATTTTAGCGTTGTGTTCGTTGACCGCGATGGCATTTCGGGCTGCTGATAGGATGGTAAAATCTGACAAGGCCTTGCCACTTTTGAGATGGCGATCTAGCTTGGCCGCATCTCCACCTGTTAGGCCACTGCGGGATTTGTTTTCACTGAGGCCGAGCTCAACGGAGGCTTTCATGACTTCTAGATTGCGTTCCATGAGGAGGAGAACTTCGTCTCGGCATCGGCCGGTCAGTTCATATTCTGTCGCAATCATGAGCTCTGCAACATTTCCTCGGAAGTCTAGATCCGCCTGCTCGACCAATTCTTTGATAGAATAAAACATGTTTCCTCCTACTTAAAGAAATTGACATTATGGAGATGAGGGATTTTTCGGATTTCTTCAATCGCCTCTTCGCAACTTCGACTATCGACTTCGATAATCATAATGGCTTTTTCTCCAGCTTTTTCTCGAGTCACATTCATCTGCGCGATGTTGATATCAAAACGAGAGAGGGCTTCAGTAACATGGGCAATCATACCTGGAACATCTTGATGCACGATGATAATGGTTGGTGTGTTCATGTTGAGAGAGACAGCAAAGCCGTTAAGTTCCGTAACTTGGATATTTCCTCCACCGATGGAAATTCCTGTCACACTGATGGACTTGTGTTCATTCTTCACAGTAATTTTAGTGGTATTAGGATGAGGGGCATTGCTGTCTTTCTGAATGGTCCAGACAATCTTGATACCACGTTTATGGGCAATCTCTAGGCTATTTGGAATGTCGGGATCGTCCGTATCCATACCTAATATACCAGCGACGAGAGCAAGGTCAGTTCCATGACCACGGTAGGTCTTGGCGAATGAGTTAAATAATTGGAATTCTACCTCGGTAGGCATATCGTCAAAGATGGAAGAGACGATTTTCCCGATGCGAACAGCTCCAGCAGTATGGCTACTTGATGGGCCAATCATAACTGGTCCGATAATATCAAAGACAGATTGAAAACGAAGTGAGTGCATCTGTTTCCCCTTACAAAGATTCTTATATCTATTATATCAAAGAATGGACCACTGCGCTTATTTCCCTTATCAAAACCTCAAAATGATTAAAGATGGTATAAAACAAGGCCTTTTGTGACAAAACCCTCCTTAAAACGGTAAATATAAAACATTTTTGTAATATTTCTACACGAAACCGTCAAGAAACGGTAACATTCGAGGAGTAAAATAGTATCATAGATAAAAAGGAGAATTTTTAGATATGACATTATCAACAAAAAAAATCAAAACAACTTTTGCAGGATTAGCAGCCTTGCTTGCTTTCTTTGCACCAGCCCTTGCGTCTGCGCAAGAAAATGTAACTTACACAGTTAAACCAGGCGATACTCTTTCAGAAATCGCTGAGAAGTACAACACAACTGTTGAAAAATTGGCAGCAAAAAATAACATCAAAGATATTCACCTTATCTTTGTTGACCAAGTTTTGGTTATCGAAGGAACAGCTTCTACTGTAGCTCCAGCAGCAACAACGGAAGAAACAGCTCCAGTAGCTACAGAAACAGTTGAAGAAGCTCCAGCAGCAACAACAACTTATGAAGCCCCAGCTGCACCTGCAACTCCAGCAGCAGAAAGCAACACTGCAGCAGCTTCTACTGTAAGTGGTTCTGAAGCAGAAGCCAAAGAATGGATCGCTCAAAAAGAATCAGGTGGTAGCTACACTGCTACAAACGGACGTTACATCGGACGTTACCAATTGACAGATTCATACTTGAACGGTGACTACTCAGCTGAAAACCAAGAACGTGTAGCAGATGCCTACGTTGCAGGACGTTACGGTTCATGGACAGCTGCCAAGAACTTCTGGCTTAACAACGGTTGGTATTAAGAATACAAGAGTCCTTTAGGGCTCTTTTTTGTTTACAAAGATGTTAACTTCTCGCTCTAGCTCTGTTAGTAAGTGTTCATCTTCTACTAGTTTAGCTAAGGAGAGTCCATTCTGTATCAACTGAGCATCATTAGCACAAATGCCGATACGAATATAGGAAAACGCAAGTGTATCGTACTGTTTGCTTGCTTTTGCCTCCTCTAAGAGAGTGTAGCAAAGCTGTTTGCAAAGCAACTTATCACCATTGTAAAGATAAAGAGTTGAGAGATTCAGAAGCAACATCATACGAAGCTGAAAGACAGGACTATAGTGTTTATAAACCTCTAGTCGTTCGAGAATTTTTTCGGTAATCTGATGAATATACTCCATAGGAAAAGCAAAGAGAATGGTATTAAGGACTTTGAGGTCACTCTCATACCAAGTATCTTGTTTCTCAATCTTATCCCATAATCTGTTTACAATGTTGTCAACCTTACTTGACAATTTTTCTATCCCATTTTCACGGATGTAGATAACGATTTCGAGCATATCTTGCAACTGCTGGATGGGAAAATCATGATGTGTTTTTAGATAATGTTGGCATTTTTTGAGTAATTTACTTAAGTCGCTCGTACCACTAATAGAAGCCATTTTTAGAAAAGTCTGCATGATAGTTGATCGTTCACTTGGGTGGTAGAGATGGCAAATATATTCAAACTCTTCAAAACTCATATTAATTTGCTGGAGAAGAAATTCCATATTCTCATATTTTGGAGTTGTCTTGCCACTTTCTATTTTTGATAGGCTGGTTCTTGAGAGAACACCCCCACAGACCTCTTCTTGAGTCAATCCTTTTGACTCACGGATTTCTTTATAAACATTTCCAAAATCGTAGCGCATGATTCCCTCCTTATTTGTGAAAAAAGTTAACAATAAATTGAAACTGATTAAAAATATTGTATCATAGTAATATAAAAAGTAAAAAAGAAATCTAAAATAAATTTGTGAAAAAGGTTAACAAATTTTACGACAAGGTATATTGTATTTTATAATCAAGATGATGAAGTACTAAGGGGGTATCAAATGTATAAAAAAGTATATCGTCTGTTGTTATTTATGTTATGGATGGTTATTTTCTTCCCTTGGGGATGGCTCTTATAAAATTTTGATTAAGTAAAACGAAAGGAAGGTGAGTCCAATGGACTTCAATGTTTACAAATGAACCAATTCATCTGTTTCTGTGAAACAGTTCAAGATATAAGATGTGAGGAAAATATCATGAAAAAATTAGTAAAAATTGGTGTCGCAACCGTAATGGCATGTGGTTTGCTTGCTACGACAAATGTTTTGGCAGTATGGGTAGGTGGTGGTCAATGGAACTATGGAGTAGGTTGGACAGGAACTTTTGGATATTCTGATTATTTACATTCTACTCGATCTCATACAGCAACAGTCCGACATGGTGGTAGAATCTCTAGGGATCGTGAAACTCCCGGGGTTTGGGCTCAAGCTTCCCTTACTAAAATTCCGCCAACAGGATTAGAATATTTCTATGGATTTTAAGTGAAATTTTCCCTCTCCTGTTAGGAGAGGGAGAACTTTATTGGAGGTATCTTTATGAAAAAAATCAGTAATTTCTGTATGTTACTCCTGCTTCTCTGTACTACTTTTTTTGTTTTTAATGTAAACTATACACGAGAAGTGGTTCGGATTCAGGAAATGGGAAAGACAGCGAGTTCTTTGGATGTATACTTGAAAGATGTCAATGAACCTGCAGAATCTGTTCTTCGATTTTTTGAGGATGTATCAAAGAGGTACAAAGTCTCCATCATCAAAACAGACAGTGGTGATGAGGTGATCAAGTCTGGTGTTTTTGATAAAGATACCTTCCCCTACCAAGAGTTTGGACTTTCTTCCCTTGATTTTACCACAGATGGTGAGGGAGTTTACAGTAATAAAGAAATTTCCAATAAACTTGGTACGATTCCGACCTTTCTAAAAGCCAAACCTATTCAGCTTATGACTTTTCAAACCTATATCAAGGATACATCTCGTAGTTTAAATGGTCGCTATACGATAACTTCTACACAAAAGATGGACAAGGATAGGATTGTACAGAAATGGAGCGATTTTTTCAATATAGACCAGGCTACCTTGCTAGAGCCAAACTATAAAAGTGCAGTGGAAGTCTTAAATCGAGATTTGCTCTTATCTGCTATTATTTTTGTCTTGGCTATTTTGCTTCTTGTCTTAGTAACAGTGTATCAGCCGATGATGGAGATGAAAAGAGTTGGGGTACAAAAATTACTGGGTTTTCAAGATCGGGCTGTTTTAGCTGATGTTGTGAAAGGCAACCTCTACCTCCTCCTAGGTGGGGCGCTTGTGATCAATCTAGGGGTGTTTTTCTTGCTTGATTATAAGCCGAAAGATTTGTTCCCTATGCTGTGGTTGTCTCATTTTTTGCTTTTGCAGCTTTATCTCTTTATCAGTTGGTTGACTTATCTCTTAATCCAAAAAATGACAATCAGCTCTCTGCTGAAAGGTTTTTCATCTTTCAAATTTGGTCTACTCTTTAATTATTTGATGAAAATTGGAACCACCATTTTACTGACAGTCTTGCTAGTTGGGGTGGGGAAAAGTTTGGAGCAAGAAAACAAAGAGTTGGATTACCAGAAACAGTGGATCAGTCAAGGAAATTATCTGACCTTGGAAACTTTCCAACTCAATGATAACCTGTGGCAAGAGCAGTTGGCAGGCTCAGGGCAAGCAGTGGATTATTTCTATCGATTTTATCAGGATTTGGTAGAAAAAACGCAGGCGGGCTATGTGCAAACTAGTAACCTGCCTATCAAAAATTTTGCCACTGCAGAACAAGTGCAGCAGTATCAACTGGCTGATATGCTAACTGTTTACTATGCCAATCGCAATTTTCTAAAGAGCAAGGGATTCAAGCTACCAGATACTGGCACTAAAAAAGTTATTTTGATGCCAGCAAGTACGAAAGGTGAAGAAGAGAAAAACCAGCTCTTGGGGAAGTTGATTACCTATCAATCAATGAAGTATGAAGAGCAGCAAAAACGAAGGATAGAGGAGGTGGATGTCGAGATTGCCTATTATGAAGGAGATTGGTCATTTTTCCCATATAGTGATAAGCGAAAGGAAAATCTCTACAATCCAATTATTAGCTTGGTCAATGATTCTGATATGATGTGGGATGAAAAAGCTTCCCTGTCAACAACAGGTTTAAATAATCCCATTAAAATCGAAAATACGGTTCAACATCAAAAAGAGATTACAGAGTTAGTTGAGAAATTGTCAGATGGGAACTATCTTAAGTTTTCATCTATTCAAGCCATTCAACAAGAGAAGGTGGATAGTTATCGAGATGCTGTTCGGAATTTTAATCTACTCTTTGCTTTGTTTGGTCTCCTTAGTATGATGATTTCCTACTTCTTACTAGTAACAACTTTCTTGTTGAAGCGAACAGATATTATTACCAAGAAGTTTATGGGCTGGAAATTGATAGATCGCTACCGTTCCTTGCTGGGTCTTCTATTAGCTGTCTATAGCCTCCCTTTTATGGCCTTGCTATTCTTTGCTCATGCTCTTTTTCCACCCTTGCTTTTCGCAGGATTTACAGGCTTAGATATTCTGTTTGTACTTTTCTTGGGCTCTAAGATGGAAAAACGAAATGTAGTGCAGTTATTGAAAGGGGATCACTTATGATAAAGTTGGAAAATGTTACGAAAACCATTGGGGAAAAAGTTATTTTGGAGAACTTATCCCTAAAAATTAACCAAGGAGATTTAGTTGCCATTGTTGGAAAAAGTGGCAGTGGCAAGTCAACCTTGTTAAATCTCTTGGGTTTGATAGATGGCGATTACAGTGGACATTATGAAATTTTCGGGCAGCAAAATGTACCTGTCAATTCTGTTAAGTCGCAAGCGATTATCCGCGAACATATCTCCTATCTGTTTCAAAACTTTGCTCTGATTGATAATGAAACGGTAGAGTATAATCTCATGCTCGCTCTAAAGTATGTAAAATTGTCCAAGAAAGATAAAGTTAAAAAGATAGAAGAAATTTTAGAGAGAGTGGGCTTGTCATCAACCCTACATCAAAAGGTTTCAGAGTTATCTGGAGGAGAACAGCAGCGAATCGCAGTTGCTAGAGCCATTTTAAAACCCAGCCAGCTCCTTTTAGCAGATGAACCAACCGGTTCTCTAGATCCTGAAAATCGAGATTTGGTTTTGAACTTTCTCTTAGATATGAACAAGGAAGGTAAAACGGTCATTATCGTTACCCACGATGTCTATGTGGCTCAACAATGCCATCGAGTTATTGAATTGTGAAAGAGAATGTGGAGAGCTCGTTGTTCTCTTCATCTTACTTGTAATTGGATAATTGTATTTTTAAAAAATTAAATAGTATAAATAAGCTTATTATGTGTAAAAATATATCATATAATAAGCTTTTTCTTGATTTAAATGAAATAAAATACAGTTTTTTCTTGACAAACAAGGATGAGAAGAGTATTATTTATACAATAATAAAGTATAAAAATAAAAGGAGGCTCTTCGATGAATAAAGTGAAGAAGGTGTTGATGACGATGTTTGGTTTGCTTATGTTGCCCTTATTATTTGCTTGTAGTAACACTCAATCCCAAGGTGTTGAAGCTATTAAGGCTAAAGGGAAATTGGTGGTGGCCCTAAATCCAGAGTTTGCTCCATTTGAATATCAGAAATTGGTCGATGGGAAAAATCAGATTGTAGGTTCAGATGTTGAGCTAGCCAAAGCCATCGCAAAAGAACTAGGTGTAGAAGTGGAGTTCTCTCCAATGAGTTTTGACAATGTACTGGCTAGTCTTGATTCAGGCAAGGCCGATCTTGCCATATCAGGTGTTTCTAAAACGGAAGAGAGAAGTCAAGTTTACGATTTTTCAATTCCCTACTACACTTCGAAAAATAAGGTTATCGTAAGAAAATCTGAATTAACGAATTACCAATCAGTCAAGGATTTGGCTCAGAAAAAGGTTGGAGCGCAGAAAGGTTCTATCCAGGAAACTCTGGCTAAAGAAACCTTGCAGGCTTCTTCTCTCGTTTCACTTCCTAAAAATGGAAATTTGATAACAGATTTGAAATCAGGGCAACTGGATGCGGTTATCTTTGAAGAACCAGTGGCGAAAGGATTTGTAGAGAATAATCCAGACCTAGCCATCGCTGAGTTTGATTTTGACAATGACAAAGAAGATTCTTACGCTGTTGCGATGAAAAAAGACAGTAAAGAATTGAAAGAGGCGGTTGATAAAACCATCCAGAAGTTGAAGGATTCTGGGGAGTTGGACAAATTGATTGATGATGCTTTTAAAGCCTCTATCGAAAAATAGAAAGAAGGATGAGAAATGAGTAAGGAAAAAGTCATTTTAGCCTATTCAGGTGGATTGGATACTTCAGTTGCTATTACATGGTTAAAAAAAGACTATGATGTGATCGCTGTTTGTATGGATGTGGGTGAGGGAAAAGATTTGGAGTTCATCCACGATAAAGCTCTCAAGGTTGGGGCTGTAGAGTCTTATGTCATTGATGTTAAGGAAGAATTTGCTAATGACTATGTTTTAGTGGCTCTTCAGGCTCATGCCTACTATGAACAAAAGTACCCCTTAGTATCTGCTCTGAGTCGCCCTCTTATTTCAAAAAAACTCGTTGAAATAGCTCATCAGACGGGGGCAACCACAATTGCCCATGGTTGTACAGGTAAGGGAAATGACCAAGTTCGGTTTGAAGTCTCTATTGCAGCTTTGGATCCCAATCTAAAGGTAGTTGCGCCTGTTCGTGAGTGGAAATGGTCTCGTGAAGAAGAAATCCAATATGCCAAAGAAAATGGCGTCCCAGTTCCAGCTGACCTTGACAATCCTTACTCTGTCGATCAAAATCTTTGGGGACGCGCAAATGAATGTGGTGTCTTGGAAAACCCTTGGAACCAAGCACCAGAAGAAGCATTTGGAATCACATCTTCGCCAGAAGAGGCGCCAGACAGTCCAGAATTTATTGACATTGAGTTTAGCTGCGGTGTGCCCATCTCACTAAATGGTGAGAAGATGAAAGTGGCGGCTTTGATTCAAAAGCTCAATGAAATTGCAGGCAAACACGGTGTTGGTCGTATTGACCATGTGGAAAATCGCCTAGTCGGTATTAAGTCAAGAGAGATTTATGAGTGCCCAGGTGCTGTGACTTTATTGGCAGCTCATAAGGAGATTGAAGACTTGACTCTTGTGAGAGAAGTGGCTCATTTCAAACCCATTATCGAAAATGAGTTGTCCAATCTCATCTATAATGCCTTGTGGTTTAGCCCAGCAACTCAGGTTTTGATTGCCTATATCAAGGAGACACAGAAGGTCGTCAATGGAACTGCAAAAGTTAAACTCTATAAGGGGAACGCCCAGGTAGTGGCTCGGAAATCTCCAAATTCTCTTTACGATGAAAATTTGGCAACTTATACCAGTGCGGATACTTTTGACCAAGATGCGGCTGTTGGATTTATCAAGCTTTGGGGGCTTCCGACTAAGGTTTATTCAGAAGTTCAGAAAAATGTTGAGTAGTGACGCGATAGAAAGGGACGACAGGATATGTCGAAAAATACAAAATTATGGGGTGGTCGATTTGAAGGCACTGTGGAAGATTGGGTAGAACAGTTCGGTGCGAGTATTTCCTTTGACCACCAGCTGGCAAAATTTGATTTGATGGGTTCTTTAGCTCATGTTCAAATGCTAGGACAGACTGGCATTTTAAGCTTGGAAGAGGCAGAGCAGATCCAAGATGGTCTGAAAGCTTTGTTGCGAGATTTAGAGGCAGGGGAGCTTCATTTTGATATTGCAAATGAAGATATTCATATGAATATGGAAGTGTTGCTGACAGAGAAAATCGGTCCTCTGGCTGGGAAACTACACACGGCTCGTTCTCGGAATGACCAAGTCGCAACGGATATGCACTTATATCTAAAGGAGCAGCTTGGCCATGTCTTGGATAAGTTGGCGAATCTGAACAGTGTTTTGCTGGATTTGGCTGAAAAACATGTGGAAACCATCATGCCAGGCTATACCCATTTGCAGCACGCCCAACCGATTAGCTTTGCCCACCATCTCATGGCTTATTACAATATGTTCCAAAGGGATAGCGAGCGCTTTGCATTTAACTTGAAACATACGGACCTATCTCCACTAGGTGCGGCTGCCTTGGCAGGGACAACTTTTCCAATCAATCGTCAATTATCGAGTGATTTATTGGGCTTCCAACAGCCCTATACCAATTCCTTGGATGCCGTTAGTGACCGTGATTTTATCTTAGAATTCCTGTCAAATGCCAGCATTTTGATGATGCATATGAGCCGTTTTTGTGAGGAAATCATCAATTGGTGCAGTTTTGAGTATCAGTACATTAGCTTGTCTGATAGCTTTTCAACGGGTTCGTCTATCATGCCCCAGAAGAAAAATCCTGATATGGCCGAATTGATTCGAGGGAAGACAGGACGGGTTTACGGGAACTTGCTTGGACTATTGACCGTCATGAAGTCTTTGCCTCTGGCCTATAATAAGGATTTGCAAGAGGACAAGGAAGGCATGTTTGATACAGTAGAAACGATTTTGAATTCTCTGGATGTGTTGGCAGGTATGCTATCGAGCATGCAGGTTAATGAGGCCAAAATGCAGCAATCCACAGAGAATGATTTTTCGAATGCGACCGAACTGGCAGATTATTTGGCAGAAAAAGGTCTTCCCTTTAGAGAAGCGCATGAAATAGTAGGGAAATTGGTTTTAGACTCAATCAAGCATGGTAAAAATATTCAAGATTGGGATTTGGAGGAGTTGCAAACCTACCATCCCTTGATTGAAGAGGATATTTATATCTACTTGCGTCCAGAAACCGCTGTTCAGAGACGGAATTCCTTAGGAGGAACCGGCTTTGAGCAAGTGAAATACCAGATAGAACAAGCGAAGAAAGAACTTAAAGGGGAAAATTGATTCGTTTGCAAAGGAAGAAAGAGAGGTTGAGATGATTTATCAGCCTCTTTCTTGTCTTCTCCAACCAAGCGTGTTATAATGAATACTGCTCAAGCGACCTTCAATCGTTGAAGCACACACGACCTTCAATCGTGAACTAGTCATTTCGTTTATCTTTTATTACGTCGTTAACTCGCAATGAGATGCAAGCTGAGCTTGTCTGATTTATAACCTCAATCAGTCTTCCAGACTGATTGAGCGAACTCAAGTTATGCCTGCGACTCGTTGCCTATCATATTTTCATTTTAAGATGATAGGCTAAAATGGTCTCCCAGACCATTTTACTCCTAAAAGCAAACGAAAAGACTATACTCAAAGAAATTCTATTGAAAGTCATAGTAAATAGAATTTTGAGGGGTATAAATAAACGAATAGATGGGAGACTTACCATGAGTGATAACTCTAAAACACGTGTTGTTGTGGGGATGAGTGGTGGTGTTGATTCGTCGGTGACGGCTCTCTTGCTCAAGGAGCAGGGCTACGATGTGATCGGTATCTTCATGAAGAACTGGGATGACACAGACGAAAACGGCGTCTGTACGGCGACCGAAGATTACAAGGATGTGGCTGCAGTGGCAGACCAGATTGGCATTCCTTACTACTCTGTCAATTTTGAAAAAGAGTACTGGGACCGCGTTTTTGAGTATTTCCTAGCGGAATACCGTGCAGGGCGCACGCCAAATCCAGACGTTATGTGTAACAAGGAAATCAAGTTCAAGGCCTTTTTGGATTATGCTATGACCTTGGGTGCAGACTATGTAGCGACTGGGCATTATGCTCGAGTGGCGCGTGATGAGGATGGCATCGTTCACATGCTTCGTGGCGTGGACAATGGCAAGGACCAGACCTATTTCCTCAGTCAACTTTCGCAAGAACAACTCCAAAAAACCATGTTCCCATTGGGACATTTGGAAAAGCCTGAAGTTCGCAGACTCGCAGAAGAAGCAGGACTTGCGACTGCTAAGAAGAAAGACTCGACAGGGATTTGCTTTATCGGAGAAAAGAACTTTAAAAACTTTCTCAGCAACTATCTGCCAGCTCAGCCTGGTCGCATGATGACTGTGGATGGTCGCGATATGGGTGAGCATGCCGGCCTTATGTACTATACGATTGGTCAGCGTGGCGGACTCGGTATCGGTGGCCAACACGGTGGTGACAATGCCCCTTGGTTCGTTGTCGGAAAAGATCTAAGCAAGAATATCCTCTATGTCGGCCAAGGTTTCTACCATGATTCGCTTATGTCAACCAGCCTAGAAGCCAGTCAAGTTCATTTTACTCGTGAGATGCCAGAGGAATTTACGCTAGAATGTACGGCTAAATTCCGCTACCGTCAGCCTGATTCTAAGGTGACAGTACATGTCAAAGGAGATAAGGCAGAGGTCATCTTTGCGGAACCGCAACGCGCCATCACACCAGGACAGGCAGTTGTCTTTTACGATGGCGATGAGTGTCTCGGTGGCGGTTTGATTGATAATGCTTATCGAGATGGACAGGTTTGTCAGTACATTTAGATTGACAAATTTTCTCAATTTGCTACAATAATAAAAGCAATAGAAATGATGGTCAAAGCTCATGGATGTTGCAGGCTTTTTTGTCCTGCACTTCTTTGGAGTTTTGACTGTTTTTGTGTCGTTTAAGGGAAAGGATAAAAATGACTCAACAAGACTTTCGGACAAAAGTAGGAAATACTGTTTTTGGTGTTCGGGCGACAGCCTTGATTCTCCAAAATGGCAAGCTCCTAGTTACTAAAGACAAGGGTAAATATTACACTATCGGCGGTGCGATTCAAGTCAATGAAAGCACGGAAGACGCGGTAGTCCGTGAAGTGAAGGAAGAACTAGGTGTCAAAGCTCAAGCTGGACAGCTAGCTTTCGTAGTTGAAAATCGTTTTGAACAAGACGGTGTTTCCTATCACAACATCGAGTTTCATTATCTGGTGAACTTGCTTGAAGATGCTCCATTGACCATGCAGGAAGACGAAAAATCGCAACCTTGTGAGTGGATTGACTTGGATGAACTCCAGAATATCCAGCTAGTTCCAGCCTTTTTAAAAACAGCCCTGCCGGATTGGGACGGTCAACTAAGACACATTCATCTTGAGGAATAGGAGAGAAAATGACTTATAATTTTACGGAAGAATACGATATTATTGTAATCGGTGCGGGACACGCTGGGGTGGAGGCATCTCTAGCTGCTAGCCGTATGGGCTGTAAGGTCTTGCTTGCGACCATCAACATTGAAATGTTGGCATTCATGCCTTGTAACCCTTCTATCGGTGGTTCTGCCAAGGGGATTGTTGTGCGTGAAGTCGATGCCCTCGGTGGTGAAATGGCTAAAACCATTGACAAGACCTACATCCAGATGAAGATGCTCAACACTGGTAAGGGTCCAGCTGTCCGTGCCCTTCGTGCGCAGGCTGACAAGGAGCTTTACTCTAAGGAGATGCGCAAGACAGTTGAAAATCAAGAAAATCTCACCCTTCGTCAAACCATGATTGATGAGATTTTGGTGGAAGATGGCAAGGTTGTCGGTGTTCGTACAGCGACCCATCAAGAGTATGCTGCAAAGGCCGTTATCGTGACGACAGGAACAGCCCTCCGTGGGGAAATTATCATCGGAGACCTCAAGTACTCATCAGGACCAAACCACAGCTTGGCTTCGATTAACCTTGCTGACAATCTCAAGGAACTGGGACTCGAAATCGGTCGTTTCAAGACAGGTACACCTCCGCGTGTCAAGGCTTCTTCTATCAACTACGATGTGACAGAAATCCAGCCAGGAGATGAAGCACCCAATCACTTCTCTTATACTTCGCGTGATGAGGATTATGTCAAAGACCAAGTTCCATGCTGGTTGACCTACACCAATGGTACCAGTCATGAGATTATCCAAAATAACCTCCACCGTGCGCCTATGTTTACAGGTGTGGTTAAGGGAGTGGGCCCTCGTTATTGCCCGTCGATAGAGGATAAGATTGTGCGCTTTGCGGACAAGGAACGCCACCAGCTCTTCCTTGAGCCAGAAGGACGCAATACAGAGGAAGTCTATGTCCAAGGCTTGTCAACCAGTCTGCCTGAGGATGTACAACGCGAGCTGGTTCATTCCATCAAAGGTTTGGAAAATGCAGAAATGATGCGAACTGGTTATGCTATCGAGTATGACATGGTCTTGCCTCATCAGTTGCGTGCGACTCTGGAAACCAAGAAAATCTCAGGACTTTTCACAGCTGGTCAGACAAATGGGACATCTGGTTACGAAGAAGCTGCTGGCCAAGGGATTATCGCTGGTATCAATGCGGCTTTGAAAATCCAAGGCAAGCCTGAATTGATTTTGAAGCGCAGTGACGGCTATATCGGGGTCATGATTGACGACTTGGTGACCAAGGGAACTATTGAACCTTACCGTCTCTTAACCAGTCGTGCTGAATACCGTCTCATCCTCCGTCATGACAATGCTGATATGCGTTTGACTGAGATGGGTCGTGAGATTGGTCTCGTTGATGATGAACGCTGGGCCCGTTTTGAGATTAAGAAAAATCAATTTGACAATGAGATGAAACGCCTAGACAGCATCAAACTCAAGCCAGTCAAGGAAACGAACGCTAAGGTTGAAGCGATGGGATTCAAGCCGCTGACAGATGCAGTGACAGCCAAGGAATTCCTTCGCCGTCCAGAAGTCTCTTACCAAGATGTGGTGGCCTTTATCGGACCAGCTGCAGAGGACTTGGATGACAAGGTCATTGAATTGATTGAAACAGAGATCAAGTACGAGGGTTATATTTCCAAAGCCATGGATCAGGTTGCCAAGATGAAACGCATGGAAGAAAAACGCATTCCAGCCAATATCGACTGGGATGACATTGACTCGATCGCAACAGAAGCCCGTCAGAAGTTCAAACTCATCAATCCAGAAACCATCGGCCAAGCCAGCCGTATTTCGGGAGTAAATCCAGCAGATATTTCTATTTTGATGGTCTATCTTGAAGGTAAAAATCGTAGTATTTCTAAGAATCAAGAAAAGAAAGCATAGAGAAAAACAGCTCCGAAGACGGGGCTGTTTTGTTGCTTTATTCTTCATCTGGTGTGAGGATCATCGGAATGATGATCGGTTCACGTTCTGTATTTTCATAGAGGAATGGTCGAATGGCGTTGACAATAGCACCATTGACAGATTGGATGCTAGCATCTTTGTTTTTCAATGCGATACGAATGGCATTGAAGAGGATGCGCTGACTTTGACGAATCAAGTCGCCAGACTCTCTCATGTAGACAAAGCCTCGACTGAGGATGTCTGGACCAGACAGAATCATCTGCGATTTGAAGTCAACAGTTGCGACTGCAAGTACGACACCGTCTTCGGATAGATCTCTACGGTCTTTGAGGACGGCTGCACCGATTTCGCCGATACGATTTCCATCGACATAGATGTCTTGGGCATTGAAATGACCTGCGATACGAGCTGAGTTAGCAGTAAGGGCAAGCACGTCACCATTGCTCATGATAAAGATATTGTCCTTCTCGACACCAGTATCCACCGCTAGTCCAGCGTGGACTTTTTGCATGCGGTATTCACCATGGACAGGCATGAAGTATTTTGGCTTAATCAAGCGGAGCATGAGTTTTTGCTCTTGCTGACCACCGTGTCCAGATGTATGGATATTGTTCACTTTACCGTGGATAACTTCGACACCAGCTTCTGAGATAATGTTAATCAGCTTGTTGACGCTAGTGGTGTTTCCAGGAATTGGGCTAGAAGAGAAGATAACGGTATCGCCGGGTTGGAGTTGCACTTGACGGTGGGTTCCGTTGGCGATACGAGAGAGGGCTGCCATCGGCTCCCCTTGACTACCTGTACAAAGGATAAGAACCTCGCCAGCAGGGTAGTCTTTGATTTCATTTGGCTCGATAAAGGTTCCCTTAGGAGCTTTGATGTAGCCAAGTTCGATCCCGTTGACAATGGCCTTTTCCATAGAACGACCAAAGACTGCAATCTTGCGTCCGGTCTTAACAGCAGCATCTGTTGCTTGCTGGAGACGGAAAATATTGGAGGCAAAGGATGCAAATATGATGCGTCCTTCAATGCCTTGGATGATCTTCATGATGGACTGGCCAACGACTTTTTCAGAGTTGGTAAAGGTTGGTACTTCCGCATTTGTCGAGTCAGACAGGAGACAGAGCACACCTTCTTCACCAAGGGCAGCCATACGGTGCAAGTCTGCAGGTTCTCCAACTGGAGTAAAGTCAAACTTAAAGTCACCCGTACAAACGATTTTCCCTTGAGGAGTATGAATGACAATCCCTAAAGGCTCTGGAATGGAGTGGGTTGTTCTAAAGAAAGTTGCCTTGAGATTTTTAAAGGTCAACTCAGTGTTGTGGTTGATTTCGTAAAGTTTGGCGTTGCGCAAGAGACCGTGTTCTTCGAGTTTTCCACGGATCAAAGCCAGGGCAAGTGGTCCAGCGTAGATAGGGACATTTGCTTGCTTGAGCAGGAAGGGAATCCCACCGATGTGGTCCTCGTGTCCGTGTGTTATCAAAACAGCCTTGACGCGGTCGATATTGTCCACGATGTAAGAGTAATCAGGAATGACATAGTCGATACCCAGCAAGTCATCTTCTGGGAATTTAATCCCAGCATCGACGATAATAATCTCGTCTTGGTATTCAATTCCGTAAGTGTTTTTCCCGATTTCTCCCAGACCACCGATGGCAAAAACGCCGACTTCTTCAGGTTTAAGAGTGTAGACCATATTAGAACTCCGTAATCTCGAAAGCGCCAGTTTCTTTTTCGTAATCTAGCAATTTGTCAGACAAGAGTTCGATAAATTCGATATTGTACTCTGGGCGGTTTTCTTCGACAAGTTGGCGAGCAGCGATACGGCCCTCAAGTTCTGAGTTGGCATCGATGTCTAGGTAAAGTGAGCGTGTTGTTTCACGACGTGGGCTGCGTTCTTTTGTTTCTTGATAAAAAACTTTGTAAATC
Organism: Streptococcus oralis; assembly: GCA_963554735.1. Classification (GTDB taxonomy): domain Bacteria; phylum Bacillota; class Bacilli; order Lactobacillales; family Streptococcaceae; genus Streptococcus; species Streptococcus oralis_CX. Next base: position 10,648 of record CAUVSV010000003.1, on the reverse strand, counting down.
ATATAGTTCCTTTCTATTTACAGGTCAGCTTATTCCAAACTTTTAGCAGAGATTTGCTTGATTTCATTCCATTTTGTGTCTAGATTGACCTTGATTCGTTACAATTATTTCAATTATACCACAAAATGAAAAATTAGTAAAAGACGGAAATGGAGAAAGTCGGGAGGGGAAGAAGGAACAAAAAGACAGGTAGGATTTGGTCGGAGAGCACTTAGGTGTTATAATTAAAGGGGGAATCTAAAGAGATAGTAGATTTAAGGAAGAATACAGTTCTAGTTTCATTAATCGTTGGAGTGGATGGTTGGGACCGAATGATATCTTTGAAAAAAGAAAAAGCTCTTGAGAAATCTCGAGAGCAACCAAAAAGGCTGAGACAAAATTAAGGGATCTTTCTGAGTAAGCTCAAGGGGCAGCACCATTACCTAAAGTGATTGAATCACAACCTTTGAAAGACTTGTCACCAAGTCAGACCAAATCTCAACCTTACCCTATTTTATCATCTACTCAGCTAAGAAGTCAATCTATAAGTATAACGATGTAGACATAGCATGGAGTGGAGTGCTTACTGAACGGGCAAGGAAAAGCCCTTGATCAAAGCCAAGAGCCTACTAATAACATTGGGGGCGAACTAATCAATCGCAATTCCGGTTATTTAGAAGGCGAACCCTCAAGGACAGCACCACAGCCTGAAGAGCCAAAGGCTCAACCTGATTTTCCTACCAATGTTAAATTATATTTTAACATTGACAAGTCAGTAAAGTCAAGTTATCGGTTGCGTGGTGGCTACAAATACCCTGAAGATGCGGACATAAGGACTTTAAATAAGTATGCGGATGCTTTGCAACGGTCAGCACAACAATATTTAGATAGATTTGCCAATCAAAAAATCATCTACGCTTTTAACGAAGATAACCAACTGAACGCTCTGTCACCAGTCGCCCTACGTTATCCTCTCAATATTTGCAGTTTATCATCAATTACTGAGGGAATTAACTTTAAAAGCATCAAAAAGCTCCTGACCGAAGTCAAGAGCAGTCAAACACTGGGGGCGAATTGTTCAATCGCAATTTCAGTTCTTTAGAAACCAAAGTTTCAGGGATAGCACTGTAACCCGAGGAGTCAACGACTCAACCTGAATTTCCTACCAGTGTTGAATTACATTTTAACATTGATTGAACAACATTGTCAACAGTTTAAATAAAAATGTATGCGGTAGAATTTTTTAGAACGCCTAAATTCATACATTTTTTAGGAGAACATCACCGAGTTTTAAAAAAAGACTGAACAAATTTCTTGCTCAGTCTTGACATTGATACACTTATCAGGTATCATTAATTAAAGACTGAGTAAGAAGGACGAGTTCTTACTCGGTAAGGCGAGAAGTGTTAGCGCACTTTTCGTCTTTTTTTATTCGATTAATTTAAGTAAATTATAACACATTTTTACACACCGCGCAAGTATTTTATGCTTGATTGTAGCACAAAAAGACCTTTTTTTACAAAGGTTATTGTTATATAACTTTTTATATACTTTATTATGTACTTCTATTGTTTTCGGAAGTAGGATAATCTTTTACTATCAGGGTAACATTGATATCTAGATGTATTTTCTTTATCCGTTTTACTCATTCTCTTTTTAATGGTATAAGCAGAAACTTCCTCCAAAGAAATAAATTTTTCATAATCCTCTCTCCAGTTGCCAAAGAATAATTCTCTCAAGGAATCCTCATAATTCAAAACAATTATCCGACTCATCGTTTCAGCTCCAGCAAGTGTCCAGTACATTCCTCTTTTTTTCATTCTATAAGTGACCTTACGATGCTGACTCTCCATTATCCCTATTCCTGCATGACTGAATCCTCTTTGTTCGGCTGGTTTAGTGTATTGGAAATTTCTCAATATTTTACTCTTGAACCTCTCAAATGACTCTTGTTCTTCTTCTGTTTCGATATAACTTTCAGTCGTATCCAGAACAGTTCTCATCAACTGCTTATCATGTTGCTTAATCGCCTGGAAAGCTCTCTCTAATAGATCCTCAGAGTAAAATTTTAGATAATTCTTCAACTCCTTATTTACATGATACTCATCCCAGAAATGTTCGTGGCGTTTAATTCGCAAAACCTTCGCAATCTCTTTGAAAACATAGGGTGTATATCCATGACCTCCATCAGAGTTCGTAATCAATAAAGTCTGATTCGTAATTTCGTAATTATTAAACAGATAATCAATCACCTGCTCCCTCACTAAGCGATTGTCAAGACCAATAAATTCCTTTTTGTCCTGGAGTTCAAATCGATTGCTGCCAACTTTCTGGCTTCCCGTATGGACTACAAAATGGGATAAATCATAATGTTTATTATCCTTTTGTGTGTCACGTGCTTTAACCATCACACCATCACCCTCAATATAAATAACCTGGGCTTTTCTTTTTCTAACTTCTTTATTCTCTTCATAATATCGATAGCCTTCTCTTTCCTCCAATAACTTCTCACAAATTTTTACAGCTTTTACTACAATTGGCTTTGTGATAGAGATGTGATAAGTCAATTGGATCACCTGAGTTACTTTATCATATGGCATTAAAGTAGATAATTTAGCCACCTGATACATAAATTCCCAGGAGAAGCGGACGTTCTTCTGAAGTCCTAACTTTTCATCTACTGGAATAACCCAATGATTTCCCTTTTTCCAACGTCTTCTTCTGAAAGTAAACTCTCCAAATGTGAAGGCGACAGTTCGCTCAATAGAATGAATACAGGTATAGCCCTTTGCTTTCATGACTGGAATCATCTCCTCATCATACTTAGAAACAAATTTATAAAATTCTTTTGCATTTTGGAATAGCAACTGATTTTTTAATTCTCTCTCATCAAAGAAAGTCATTCAGAATCCTCCCTTATTAAAATTACGCTTATTTTAATAAATTTTGACCTGAATGTTCAAATAATCCTTTGTTCTGACAAAAAAAGAGCCTATCTTTTCAGATAAACTCTTACTTGTCATACCAGGGTTTCTCTTTTTTACTAAAATAGGATTTGCTCATTTCAATAGTAGCTATCCCCATAGGAATCAAAACAACACTCCATAAAGCCGTCACAATTCCATCTGCAATAAAGGAAAAACCACCTGTAAAGTGAAGTCCCAAATACAGTAATAATACAACTGGAAGGAAAGCTGGAGCGAATTTTAAAACGGCCAACCCTAAAACAATTATAAACACCATACTAAGTCCAAATGTTTTATAGAACACATAGATTGCTATAGCTCCGATAAAAATAAAGAACAGCTGAACAAGTCTTTTAATATCAATGAAAATCATCATAGATTCCTCCTACTTTATCAGTAATATTTTAAAATCTCATCTGTTAGGTAAATTCTATTGGGTAAATTGGATCCTTGGCTGACTTCTTTAATTAAACCATGATTCTTTAGCTTCTTTTTCAAAGAAATCACTTTACTTTTACCTGATTGAAGAGCTTCCATTAGATCCTCTATAGGGTAACACACAAAAGTATTTCCGTTTTCATCATATCCTTTTAATTCAAAGTCAACTGCAGCTCTTAAACGATTTAATAAAAGCATGTAGAGAAAAATTCCACTACTCTTCAAATCATTGAACTGTGGGTTGTCTATTATTGGACGAGGGATGACAATTTGTCCTGAATCTATTGCTGCTGAAGAAAATTCAGGAATATCTGATAGATTTGATAAGTATTTCATTGCTGCATTTCCTCTCTTATAAAACGCTATTTTTTCTTTCGCTCCATCTTTTCCCATTCTCTTATAATCAGATTCTCAAGATAAGATGAAGCCGATTTTTCACCGTGATACTCTACTAAAGCATCTAGCATATCGTATCGGACATTATGATGTAAAGAGAATGGATATCTTTGTTTTTTGTTATAGCTTTCAGGAGACTTTCTAGCCTCCTGATTTTGTTTCCTCGACGAAGGAGTCTTTTCTCTCTTTGGTGTACTTTGGAATGTTTGTTTTACTTGTGCGAATCGATTCTCTGTCATGCTACCTCTCCTTCTAACACACTCAAAATATTTTCATATACGTAGTTTATATTATCATAAAACTTTTGATGTGTCTCTTTTTGGTTAGCTGTCATCTCTTCATGCTGCTCAAAGACACTCTGACTGATCACAAGACTCTTGGCCATGAGCTCTTTCTCCTGGATAGAACCCAGGTAAGCCTGATCTTCTTCAACAACTTCTAAAAATTGTTTACAGGTGTCTGTTACATTGTTTCCAAAGTACTTAATCTTATTTCCAATAAGATAAGGTTCTGCTTTAACATAGCTTTTCTTAGTAACCACTTCGATAGCTTCACTCTTGATGAAGTCTACAAAATTCTTCAAAGATAACCAGGCACGAAAACCATTAAGAGAGGCATCAGAAACAGCTAAGACAATATCTGATACGGCTATAAAATTAGCCGTAACTAAGCTCTCGTCATTGTGCGTATCAATCAGAATGACATCAAATTGTGCTTCTAACTCATCGTAATGTTCGCTAAACCACATAAACAACTGAAGATATTTGTTGTTTCGACTAGCAAGATCTAACTGCTCATCCGTCAAACGCTCATCACCACAAATCAAACTGAGATTTTCTGATATTGGAACAATTTCGTACTCCCCAGTCGTAAATATATCATAGACGGTTTTCTCACATTGTACATCAAATGTTCTTGTCAAATTGCATTCCCAAGCTCCATCAATGAGTAGTGTTCTAAGCCCCTTAACACGTGCCAACCAATCCCCTTCATTAAAGGTATCAGTAGTCTTACCACCGCCACCTTTTCCTAAGTTTGTAGTTTGAATCTTCATGATTCCCTCCTTGGATAATTGTATATTTTGTTATATAACTTTTTATATACTTAATTATACCTAAAAATACTTTTCTTGTCAATATAAAAGCACAAAAAGTTATATAACTTTTTGTGCAACTTGTTAGCCGTATGTACCACCTATATTTCCACCAACATAGGCTTTTAGCTGGATTTGTTGAACCGTAGTATTGAAATTTCCAACGAAGTAGCTGTTCTCTTCTCCGTTTTTAGTTAGAACAATCAAAAATTGAATAACATCATCTGATTCAGTTGGCATCACTTCCAATTGTTCAGGTTGGAAATCATACTGATTCGTCAGAATAGCCATCGCAAAGGTTTGAACCATCGCATTCTGTGTCATAGATAAATGATTCTCGATTGTTCCCTTGACATTTGGCAGAAACTTCGTCTTTTTTATATCTGCTACTGCTTCTTCAAAGGCTTTTAACACTTCCTTTTTATCTTCCAGTGTTGCCTCTGCATAGGGACGTTCTAGTTTTAGCTTAGCTGTCCGATAATGCTTCTCATCTGCTGTTTCCTCTTTGGAAGACGGTTCGTTTTGAGAGGTTCCCGAAGAACTCACCTGAGCTGGTTCCTCTATTTTGGTTTGTTGAGATGGTCTGAAACTCGACACAATCCCTATTCCTGCCAAAATCAATAGAACACCTGCTACAATCGATACAACCATATTCTCTTTTATCCAATCAATCATCTTATATCCTCCTTTTAATTTGAACTTAATTTAGCTTCTCTGTCATCTGGATAAGCAAAAGAGATTACCTGTTCTTGCTGTTGAGATTTAGTCCAAATACGATAATTCCATGTATATGGAGTTTTGAACTGATCCCAACCACTCAGAGGTGTATTTTGCTCTACAAACAAGATGGAGCCATTCTCAAAAACATGACATACAATACCAGTATGGCCATATCCTCCGCCCCCTACCTGTGTAGAAAAAATAGCGCCTTTTTTAGGTGTAGTCTTAACTGAGTTTCCAAATATTGCAGCCCACGCTGCCGCCTGATCTTTCCCATCGCCCTGTACGGATCCAGAATGACCCCATAAGTGATTTCCAATACTAATTGTAAGATTCACACATTGTCCAGCATACTCGTCACTTCCAGGATTATACCATCCTGTAGACTTAGCATAATCCATGCCTAAGCTCTTAGGATCAATAATGAATGGTTTCAAACTATCTGGTAAGTCTTCTGGTTTATACCCCCACGCAGTCGCATCTGAAGGGACAGTTCCCGTTCCATCGGTACTGCTGCCTGATTCTCCACATCCACTGTTTTCAGCTGAAGAAGACACCGCACTATCTGAAGAACCGACATCTTGTGTACTGGATCCTTCATAAGGTTTCTCACCATGAGCAGCAATAGCTTCCTTATCAAGCCACTGATACTTCGTACCTAGTTTTTGGTACATATCAGTTAGTTTGCTCTTATAAGTGCCATCTGTGGCCCATCCACCATCTGCTATAGCAGATAGGCTAGCAATACCATTTGTATTGTTTATAGCCCCTTTATAGAGTGTCTGGTGAGCCATAAACTCAGCTTTCCCTACGATCCCTGCATCGTAGCTAGAGAACCAAGTATAAGCTCCTCCTGTACCGTCTCCGACATTCGCTCCAGGCTTTGTCCCACTTAAATCAACACTATCTTCACCATACGTCGCAAGAGTAACTGGAAAATTACTTTTACTAGAGGTTTTAACACCTCCCATATTGTGAGCTTTCCAGAAGGAAGTACCATTAGGATTCGTAAAATTGAACCCATTCTCTATCATCGTTTGAGTGATAGAAGCTGAAGGTAGGAAACCTCCTGCCTTCCAAGACAGGATATAGGCTTCCTTGTGCTTTTTTACAAAGTCATCGATGGAACCATCAGCTGAAGAAACTGTGGAGTCGCCAGTTGAAGATGTTGTTTCTACAGCACCACAATCATTTCTTCCATTATTGGTTACAGCTCCCATTATCCCAACTAACATGGTTATCCCAACATTGATAATTAATAGGAGAGCCACAAAAGGAATGAGGATCTTCAGTTTAAATATTTTTTTCATGGATACCTCGCTTATTTACCATAATCCTAATATTGTTCGCAAAATTCCATAAAAAACTAAAAATACAATAAATCCTATTCCAATCTTCTTGAGACCGTTCAAAAACTCCTTATCTCGTTCTTTTTGTGCTTCCAGGCGTTTTGGATCAGATTCTCCCTCTGAAGCGAAATAATCTCTTTCTTGTTGCATGCGATATTTACGAATCAATACGTATTGATCAAATCTCTGCTTAGTCCTGGCAATCATTCCTAGTTTATTTTTGGCCATTCTGGTTTACCTTCCTTTCTTACTCAATACCGCCATAGCGCTCAACTTCAGGGGCTAACAGCTGTTGGTTAAAGACCAGATTTCCTACCCCTGCAATATTCATGAATAACTGTCCTTTCGCCAGACGAGGCAAAGTCTCTAGTTCAGACTGGTTCATTGATCCAGATAAGGCGTTAGCTAGTAGAGGAACACTGGTTTCGTCCGTCTGAGCAAAAACTCTATATTGCATCAGACCAAAAATCCTCTGGACTGCCGTTACGTACGGATCCTTATGAGTGCCAATCCCTGTCTCAAACAGAATCCCTCGTAGTGAATTAACAGACAATACAACACCAGCAAAGTTTTCGCCCATTGTATCAATCATATCAGCCAGAAGGTTAACACTACTTTCATGCTTAGGGTCAATGAGTGTCTGTGCCCCACTAATATTGACAATATAGTGCTGCATATCCATCTCCGTTAAGTCAGGACGTCTCTTCAGTAATTGCTTACAGCGTTTTCCGTTATTGACAATATCAGCTGAGACAAGTGAAAGAACAGAGAATATCTGAACATTTAACAAATGAGGGGCGTTCTTCAACCCTGAGAAGTCAAATGTTACAACTTGCTCTGAAGAAATATCTTGAAATTCGGTTGTTCCCTCGAAAATTTCTGCATTTGTTGTCAATAGTTCGTTAAACGTATTGTAAATACGCTTAACAGCCTTGTGTTCGGCTTTATCCGCACTAGTTTGTTCCAGTCGACGTTTGTAGGCATCAACAAACAAAATGAAATCAGACAGAATAGGATACTGTTCCTTCACAATATCCGTCGCTTTCAGTTTTTCTGGATTCAACGAAGGATTTCGAGCCCACAATTCTTCTTCAATATAGAACTCATTCAAGAGGGTTCCAAATGTGATTAAATCGTCTCCTGTCACTTCATTATTCAGGAGTTTATAGATACTCTTCAGTTTCTCGATGTGAAGGTTGTAAGATTTTTTCTTATCAATTTCAGTTCCTGCCTCATTGGTTACTGTCGGAAATACCTGGAAGATATTGATACGGTTGGACTCACCTGATAAATCAAAAATCAGTCCATGTTGTTTTCGTGTCTGATCAAGAAACTGGCCAGTAGCATCAAAGTTACGAATATAATGCCCCTTCGCATAGAGACCGTCTGTGTGTTTCATAAGAAAAGATCGCTGTCCCATCTTTGGATTTCCAGATAGGATCATAAAAGAGCGTGTTCTTTTCTCGTCACGTTCTAGAAAATTGAAATTTACCGCTCCATTTGTTGGAGTCCAACCCAGATAAAAACCCTTCTCATCTTCTAGTTTCGTATGATTAAAGAAATATCCACCAGCTATTGAGTGAGCTGGAGTCGGTATTCCTCTTCGATGATTGGGCAAATCAATCTGATATTCAGCTGGAATAAATGGAGCATGGTATTCAAAATCTAATTCTCCAGACAGAATAGTGGATTTGAATTTCGACGTTTTGTCTTTGACCTCTTCAACCTTCTTGAATAATTCTTCTTTGGTTGATGCGAACGTAAAGACACGAATATACATCCCGTACATAGCTATATTTTGCTTATCAATTTCACGGCTTAGTTTATTCAGATTGTCAATTTCATCTAGTTCTTTCCGATTATTGGTTAGTTTGCTATTGTTTGTAATCCGTGTTGACTTCTCTTCAATAGAGTCCTCAATCTCTTTTTGAAGCTGTCTGTTATCCTCCTTGTACAGTGACAGGAAGGAACGTGTACCAGGAATCAACAACAATTCAGAAAGCCAAAAACGATCCATCCCTTCAGTTGGATACTCATAATAGTGTAAGACCGTATGGTGCCCATCTCCACTTATCCAGGAGCGGTCATCCTTTTGAAAATCAATATTTCCTTGCGGTTGAATCTGACTAAGAAAGGCAAGGTCATATCCTTCATTTTTTAGTTGTCTTTGTCTACGTTTTGATAAATCAGGCATGCTATCTCTCCTATACTTTCTCATTCATATTGTTGTATTGCTTTATTATCTGAATTTTCTTCCTGTAGTTGATATCTTGCGGAACAAAATCATTATTTCCATAGGTTTTAGCCTTCCGAACCAATTCGTCCAATTCGGTTGTTGTGGGCGCAAATAGCCACAGAATGAACTCTGTATTATAGACTTCTTGTCGGATACTTTCTTCAACCTTAATTTGGCTTTGAAGCCAAATTTCACGATCCTTGAGTTGTAAAAAACGTCTATCGTTTACTGATAACTTAGACATATCTTGTCGCACTAAATCCAAATGATGGCGCAAGTCAGAAATTTGCGTGTCTGTATTTGTTGGCAAAGTTGTCGTCTCCACTTGGATATTCGGTCCAAATCGAGTCAACCAGGTTTCAAAATTTTCAATGGTTCTCATAACCTCGTTATAAGACATCGATCCTAAATCTTTACCTGGTATCTCCATCAGCTGCAAGTATCCATAATCAACTAACTGGATATAAGCCTGGCTGTTTGGAATGATTGATTTTACATCCAACAACTCAACGCAAGAATGCAAATCAAAATATTCCTGCGTTTGTTTCTTTGTTTCTTGAATACGTCCCAGCGGACGTTTCTTATTTTTTGGGGGTTGAGTTTGTTTAATCGCCATTATGGTTTTCTCCTTCTGATGTAATTTAAGCTGATATAACGTTTTCTTCTTCGTCTGAAGAAAAGAAACATGCTGTGCCAATTCTTTTTGCCACCGTTGGCTGGCAATACAAGATATAAACTCATGACTGGTGTCAACAAAATGAATGCGAACATCTGTATCCACTGACTTTTAGGAAAGATTTTTAAGCCAACGCTCAAAGCGATTACGCCAGTAATTCCTACAAAAGCAATATCTAGAATAAGAAGACCTATAATCTTGATTTTGGCATAGATATCTCTAGGTACACCGTATTTTTCACCGTACATTGATTTCTCCTTTACATTTGTTTTGACACTCACATTATAATGAATAATCGAAAATATCTTTTAAAGGGACAATAGCATTTTTGCCATTGTCTTTCAGGAAAGAATTGTATAAAAAGTTATATACTTTTTTGAACAATAAAAGAAGCCTCAATCTTGAGACTTCTTAACTAGATCAAAGAATGATTCTTCAGAAAGGAAAGTGATGAATTGACCGTCTGATATTCGTCTAAGCGCTTCATCATGCTTTTTAGACCTTTTATCTAGATCAAAAAGATTCAACTGCTTGTGTCCTAAAACCAATATATCTGTCCTTGAAGATATATAGTTTTGAACGACAGCTCCTTTACTTTCTAAAAAGCGTATGGCTTCTTCTCGAGTTAGAGGACGTAGACTTCCTGTGATAACAATGTTCTTTCCTGTTAAATCCATAGTTCAGCCTATTCTTCTTCGTCCTCACTCTCAGCACCTGTGATATGACGACCTCCCTGCATACGCTGTCCTGCTTGTTGCATTTGTTGGTTCATGTAATTCATTTGATTCATGCTCT